>VBFX01000150.1 GCA_005889395.1 Chloroflexota bacterium | reverse complement strand
CCATATGATGGCGCTCATGGATCTGGTCGCGATCCTCGCCGGATCCGCGCTCTTCAGCGGCATGCCGCGGCAGGATCTCGAGGCACTCGGGCCGGCCGCCAGGTCGAAGACCTTCCGCAAGGGCAGCTACATCTTCCGGGAAGGCGACGTGGGCAACGCCCTCTACGTCATCGGGCGGGGACAGGTCAAGATCTCGCGAATGGGTCGAGGTGGGGCAGAGGCGGTCTACGCCATTCTCGTGCCCGGCGATTCCTTCGGCGAGATCGCCTTACTCTCGGGCGATACGACGCGGACGGCGGATGCGCAGGTGATGGAGCTGACCGAATGCGTCAGCGTGCCCAAGGAATCACTCCTGTCCTTTCTCGATCAGCATGCGGTGATGAGCCGTCACCTGATGCAGGCGCTGGCCCGCTACGTGCAGCAGGTCGACGAGAGCCTGGCCGAGATCGCGTTCCTCGACATCACCGGCCGCGTCGCGCGCAAGCTTCTCGATCTGGGCCAATCGCACGGACGCCGCACGCCGGATGGCATCCGTATCGACGTGCGTCTCTCCCAGCGCACGCTTGCCGCGATGGTATCGGCCAGCCGCGAAAACGTGAACCGCGCGCTACACCGCTTCGCTGTCCGGGGCGACATCAGGCAGGAGGGCGGGCTGATCACGATTCTTCGGCCCGACGAACTGCGCAAGCGGGCCTAGAACTCCAAACGCACGTTCGACAGCCGTAAGCGAGCTGGACCTCCACCGTTGTAGAAAGCGAACTACCCCGCAAGGAGGACGAATCGTGCGAACCAAGACCATCATCCTAGGGGCGATCGCCGCGCTCGCCCTCGTTACCCTATCGGCCAACGCCGGCAACCGGGCGACCCCTCAAGCGCAGGGCAGCGTGGTCAGTCTGGTCGCGGCGACCACCACCGTGGCCCGGGCCCATCGAGACGCGACCGCGACCGCTGCTGCGACCGCGATCCACGCCGAAGCGGTAGACGCCGTCACCAAGCCGGTCGTCGCAGCCAGACCGGTGCCCAAAGTCACGGTGTCGGCCGCCTGCCAGGATGCCATCAACACCTTGAAGGCACTGCATCAGGCCGACGTGGCCGAAGATACGGCCGAGCGGGCTGCCGCGCAGCAGCCGCTGACGCCCAGTGCGATCGCCGCCGACAAGGCCGAGGACGCGGCGGAGCTGCAGAAGTGGCAGACGGCCCTGCTGGCCGCCCGTACCGCGTGCCTGCCGCAGCCCAACGCGGCATGCCAGGCCGCTATCGCGGCCCTACAGGCGCTCAGGGCCAATGGTGCCGACGACTGGCGCCAGTGGATCGAGCAGTGGCAGGACCTGCGCACCGTCAACTGGACCGCCCAGCTCGCCAGCCTGCGCACCGCCGTCAGCGCAGTCGCCACCGCCTGCGGCGAACGCGACTAACCCGCCGTTGTCAAAGGGCCCGGGCCGCCGGGCCCTTTTCTATTTGGACCACGACGCCATCGATCTCGCCGTCGCTGCGCAGGATGTGGACGGCGCTGAATCCCTCCAGGTCCAGCCGCTCGAGGCTGCGGCGCAGCTCATCGTGCTGCCGCCGGATGACGGCGGCGCCAACCGTCCGCCGGCGCGCCGCGTTCCTCGCCAGGCAGAGGTCGAGCGGCAGGTCGAGGGCAATCGCGATTGCCGGGCGTCCGTGCTGACGGGCTTTCCGGACGAGCTCGGTGCGTCGCATCCATTCGGTATTGGTCGCGTCGACCACGGCCAGGGAGCCCGCCGCGAGCCGGGCGTCGAGCCACCGGTGAAGCCGGCCGAAGGCGGCATCGGTCGCGTGCTGGTCGGCTTCGTCGCCGGTGAGCGCGCCGCGCAGCTGGTCCGACGAAATGACCGTTTGCGCATCGAAGTGCCGTAAGGCGAAGCTCGATTTGCCCGAACCCGAAGCGCCGATCAGCAGGACCAGCGCGGAGTCGGGAATACCGATCACTTAACCGCAGGTTAGCGAGCGCTCCACGCCGGCCAGCCGGCGCAGCGCGGCCGACGTTTCGCTGTGGCCGGCGCGCGCGTCGTTCACGGCGCGTCGCAAGGACTCGATCGTCGCGTCGTCCGTATGCGCGTCATCTCGGCATCACGTCAGTCTAGAGCGGCTCGCCGGGGCAAAAAAGGGAGCGGCCGGCGGGGGACCAGCCGCTCCAACCGACTCGAGCTCGATCTAACCGGCGTTCTTCCGGAATGGCGTCTTGTTGGGGGCCGGCGTCCCGTCGACGTGGAGCAGGTTCTCGACCCCGGCGACACCCGGCACCTTCATGACGGCTTTCTCGACGTTGGCGATCTGGTACGCGTTATCGACCTGGCCGCGAATCGTGACCACTCCGGACTCGACGTCGAGGTTGATCCGACCCTTCGGCAGGTCGGGATTGCGAAAGACTTCGCTCTCGACCCGGTCTCGCAGCGTCAGGTCGTCGGCCGGGCGTGGGCCCGATCGCAGGCTGACCATTTTCTGTGGGAAGGCCGCGGCGTTCGAACCGGTTCGCGCTCGGATCCGATCGACGGCCCGCCACCCACGACGAAGCCGGGCACCCGACCAATCGATGAATTGGGCCCTGCGCGCGCGCCCCTGTTGCGGGTCGAAAAAGTAGACGGTCACCGCACCGGCAAGGGCGCCGGCGAGGACGACCAGCCGCCCCGGCCCGCTACGGCTCGGCAGACGGCGCTTTGCCGCGGCCGTCTGCTTACGAATCTGGGTGGTCACCGATTCCTCGGCCGTCGCGCCGAGCTCGCGGGCGGCATTGCCGGCACCGCTTCCCAGCTCCTTCGCCGCCCGGGTCACCCGGTCCGCGACCTCGTCGCGGACCTGCTTGAGGTCGACTTGCTTCAAATCAAGCACCACGTGTCACCCCCTCGGTGGCTTTCTCGGCCGTCTTGTTCTTGGTCGCCTGCACCAGGTTGCCGTGACTCAAGACGCCAACCAGGCGGCCGTTTTCGGCAACCGGCAGGCGACGGATTTCCTCGCGCTCCATCATGCGCGCGGCCTGCTCGATGTCATCGTCCGGACCGATAATGGTCACCTCGCGGCTCATCACGTGCTCGGCGGATTCGTTTCGAGGGTCGTGCCCCTCCGCGATGCAGCGGATCACGATGTCGCGATCGGTGATCACGCCCACCATCGTTCCACCGTTTTCGACAACGGGAATGAACCCCGCGTCTTCCTGCTTCATCTTCCTGGCGATGTCGATCACCCTGTCGCTCTTCATGGCCGACGACACGGTCTTGGCCATCGCGTCTCGAACTTTCATCTGCACACCTCCGGTCGCCTTTCGGTTTGTGTTGCGCAGTCTATTGCTCAGCCTCAGATTATAGCAAAATTTGATATCGTGATTAGCAAATGCAGGGAGGTGCTGAATATGGCTGAGGCTGAGCCAAAGACGATCGACGGCGAACCCACGCCCGAGGCACCGCAGAAGCCCTCGGACGTGGCGCGAAAGATCAAGGACAACCCCAGGGAGCTGTACCGGGAAGTCTCGGGAGCGTACGAGGCCAAGCAGGAGCGCGAGGCGGGCCGTCGCCGCGAAGAGAAGAAGCCGAACGACTAGGCGAAGAGCTTCTTCAGTTCCACCGACGCCTCGGCCCTGAGCTGCGCCAGCGTGCAGGACTTCGGCGATTTGTCGGGCCGCCAGCGCTTAAAGCCAACCCCGTGACGGAAGCGACCGTTCTCGAGACGGTCGAAGGCGACTTCGCAGACGAGCTCGGGACGCAGCGGCTCCCAGGCCAGGTCCCGGTCCGTCGACCAGCGACTGGGCCCGCCGGGAGCGCGGCCACCCTCGAAACTGGTCCCGCCGCGCAGCGGCTCCAGCATCGCGACCAACTCGCGTCGCTGCGCATCGTCGAAGCCCGACGTGTGGCCGATGTACTCGAGCGTTTTGCCATCGTAGACGCCCAGCAATAACGACCCGACCCGCTTGCCATCGTTGCCCCAGCGAAACCCGCCCACGACGCAGTCGGCGGTTCGTTGTTCCTTGACCTTGATCATGGCGCGTTCGCCCGGCTTGTAGCTGCCCTCGATGCGTTTGGCGACGATGCCGTCGAGCCCGGTGCCACGATATTCCTTCAGCCAACTGAGCGCCACCTCGCGGTCGCGCGTCACGGGGCTGAGGTAGATCGATCCGGGCTTGGGGCCGAGCAATTTCTCCAACCGCTGGCGTCGCGTTTTCAGCGGTACCTCGATGAGGCTCTCGTCGCCGTCGGCCAGCAGGTCGAACGCGATGTAGGTGGAGGGCTGCTCTGCCGCCAGCATGTTCACCCGGGAGGCCGCCGGGTGGATGCGCAACGTCATGGCATCGAAATCGGTGCCGAACCCGGTAAAGATCACGATCTCGCCGTCGAGGACGGCGCGCTTCGGCTTGATCTTCTGCAGCGCCGGCACCAGCTCGGGGAAATAGCGGGTCAGCGGCTTCTGGTTGCGGCTATGGATCACGACCTCGTCGCCGTCCTTGAAGGCGACCGCCCGAAAGCCATCCCACTTCGGCTCGTACTGCCAGGCATCGCCGCGGGGCAGCTCGGACTGGACCTTCGCCTCCATCGGGGTGAACGGTGGCATGACGCCCAATTGCACGCCCCATATACTAAGTTCGTGCCCAGTCCGATTCCTGTTCTGCATCTCCGCGATACCTTCGGGCGGGTTGCGGATGACCTGCGTATCTCGGTCACGGACCGCTGCAACTTTCGCTGCGTCTACTGCATGCCAGCCGCCGGCCTTCCCTGGCTGGCGCGCGACGAGGTGCTCAGCTTCGAGGAGATCGTGCGCGTCACGCGCATCCTCGTCGACCACTGCGGCGTCCGCACCATCCGGCTGACCGGCGGCGAGCCGCTCGTGCGCAGGGGCATCGAGGAGCTCACCGCCATGATCGCGGCCATCGACGAGTCACTGGACATCGCCATGACCACCAATGGCATCCTCCTCGAGGAAAAAGCCCAGGCCCTCAAGGCGGCGGGGCTTAAGCGCCTCAACGTCAGCCTGGACACGCTGCACTCCGACCGCTTCAAGGACCTCGCCCGCCGCGATGCGCTCGACCGCGTGCTGCGCGGCCTGACGGCCGCTCGCGCGGCCGGATTCAGCCCGATCAAGCTCAATATGGTCGTGATGCGTGGCCGCAACGACGACGAGATCGTCGACTTCGCAAGCCTCGCGCGTCGCGAAGGCTATGAAGTCCGCTTTATCGAGTTCATGCCACTCGATGCCGACGGCATCTGGTCGATGGAGAGCGTCGTCGCCAGCCGCGACATCATCGAGGCGATCGACCGCGAATTTCCGCTCGAGCCGGTGACCGATCAGCGCCCGGCCCCCGCCACGCGATTCCGGTTTCGCGATGGTAGCCAGGGCGGGATCGGCGTCATCCCGTCGGTCAGCGACGCCTTCTGCAAAGTGTGTAACCGTATCCGGCTGACCGCCGAGGGTCATCTACGGACCTGCCTGTTCTCGATCCAGGAACACGACGTCAAGAGCCTCCTGCGCGGTGGGGCATCGGACGCGCAAATTCGCGACTTCGTCGCGGCCGCGGTTTGGCAGAAAGAAGAAGGCCACAAGATCGGGCAGGCGGACTTCGTCAGGCCATCGAAGACGATGAGCCAGATCGGCGGCTGACGCTCAGCACAACGGTCCCTCCCCGTGGGTCGGTGCGCAGCCAGAGCCAGGTGGCAGGCAACAGGACGGCGACGTCCTGGGGATGCAAAAAGCTGGCGATTAGCAGGGAGGCGCACAGGCCGGCCACACAGGGAAATTCCAACCCGGATCCACGCCGGCGCCACACCAGCCCGAGGACGATCACGATCACGAGCCCCTGGGTGACGGCCGCGGCGAACCCGCCGCCGACCAGGCCTGGCAGCGTGAGTTGCGGATAGACCGTCATCGCTCGGAGGTACTGCGCGCTCCCCGCCAGAAGATTCGCGTACGTCTGCAGACCACCAAAGCCAATGGTTGCCAGCGCGGCCCCGAGCATGGCCAGGGAGCCGGTCGCCCAGCCCAAGAAAACTCGCCACTGGCCGCCGACCAGCAGCGCGACCGGCACCATCAGCGCGAGCTGCGGTTTGAGGGCGATCAGACACAGCACGAGTCCGGCGGCGAACGGCCGGTTGTGGCGCAACAGCCACCAGGAGATCGAGACCGCCGCCGCCACCACGATCACCACCTGGCCGAGCAGTAACCCGAAGGCGACGGAGGGCAACGCCAGGGCAAAGGCGAGGTGCCCGAAGCGGACGAGCCGGCTCGCGAGAGGCGCGGTCAGCCACCAGGTAACAAGCAGCGACGCAACGAGCACGACGTTCCAGAGCGCATACCCGGCAGCGAACGGCAGGGCGGCGAAGGGAGCAACGAACCAGGCCAGCGTCGGTGGGTAGAGGGCTGGATATAAGAAAGCCGACCCGAGCGCGAGCCACTCCTGGCGCATCGCGGCGTAGTCGTACAGGGATCCCCAGCCGTGGTCGATCCCCACGCGGGCGAAGATGTAGTAGACGGCGAAGTCGCCTTCGAAGGCGCGGTGCAGCGCGAAGTGCACGACGCCCACCAGATTGCGCAGCGCCAGTGCTCCGGTGACCACCAGCACGGCAGCCGGAAGCCAGGGCTT
>VBFX01000269.1 GCA_005889395.1 Chloroflexota bacterium | reverse complement strand
GGATCAGGCGCTCTTCGCCGACACCTTCGGCGCCGACCCGGTCGTGGTGATGGCGAAGCCCGCTCCTGGGAGCAACCTGATCACGCCCGATCACATCGTCGGCCTGTCCCACCTCGAAGGGAAGCTTCACCAGGCCGCCGGCGTCAAAAAGGTGTACGGGCCGGGAACCCTGGTCAACACGCTCGCCATCAGCACCACCACGATCCTGCTCGACGCCTGCGCCCAGGAGGGGAAGGCCGCGGAGGCGGCCGCCCGTCAGCAGGCGATCGCGGCGGGAAAGTCCGCCGCGCAACAGGACCAGGCCGCGCAGCAGGCCTTCCAGCAGGCGGTGAGCGCCTGCGCCCAACGATATGCAAAAGCGTTTCCCTCGCTGGGCGTCCCCGCCGTGAACAACCCAACCTTCATCCAGGGCGTGCTGCTCGAGCCGGATGGCCAGCAGGTCCGCCCCTTCTGGAACTGGGCCCTGCCGGACATGCAGCACGCGGTCATCACCGTCCGGCTCGACCGCAATGCCTCGCTCGATCAGGTCCGCCACGTGATCGACATCGTCAACGGCGCGTCGAGCAGCGGCGACCTGAAGGAGCTTCACGACCTGCGATTCACGGCGTCGGGCTCACCGGCGCTCACGCTCTCGGTCGCCGATTCCGTCTTCAGCTCGCTGGCGCTTCTCGTACCCCTGGCGCTGGTCGCGGTCCTGGTCGTCGCCCTGCTGGCACTGGGGGCCTCGATGCTGCTCACCATCGTGGTAGCCGCGCTGGGCGGGCTGTGGACCGCCGGCATCGCCGGTTTCCTCGGCCTGCCGGTCACGCCCGCGACACTGGTCGTCCTGCCGGTCGTGCTCGGACTGGCTGCCGACTACCTGATCCAGTCGGTGAATCGCGTGATGGACAGCGAGGGAATGATGGAGGAGCGGCTTACCCTGGCCGCCCGCCGCATCCTCCCCACCACGGGCCTAGCCGCCGCCGCCACCGCCGCCGGGATGCTGGCATTCGTCACCTCGGGGATTCCACTGATCCGGCAGTTCGGGCTCTTCATGGCGCTGGGTGTCGCAATGGCCTTCCTGGCGAACTACCTGGTTGGCCTGCCATTGGTACTCCTGCTTGGCCGCGGCTTCCCGCGGGCCCTCGCTGGTAGCGGCTTCCGGACGGCGGCGGGCCGACGCATCGCTCGCATCGGAAGGCTGGCGCCAGCGGCCGCGGTCGCACTCGCGGTCATTGGCATGGCGGGTTGGGCCGCCCTTCCTTCCATCAAGATTGAGACCGATCCCTCGCAGCTGGTCTCGGCCAACGAACCCGCACTCATTCAGGCCGAGACGGTGCGCAAAGAGATCGGGCTTACGGGCGAGATCGACCTGCTGGTCCAGGGCCCGGACCCGGCTGCTCCGGACGCCGTGAAATGGCTCGACCAGGCGAGCCGGAACGCAGCCGCCCAGTCGGGCGGCGATCTCAAACCGCTGGAGAGTCTTCCCGCGTTCCTCGCCGGGTTCAACCAGGGCACGCTGCCCGATCCTGACCGCTCCGCGTTGATCCTGAGCCGGATCCCGAGTTATTTCAGTGGCGCGGTCTACGACAAGTCGCAGGGTCTGGCGCTCGCGATCTTCGGATTGACGCACGTGACGTCGGTCGAGCGTGATCATGTCCTGGTCGCAGGACTCGATCGGGTCGCGAGTCCACCATCCGGGTACCGCGCGTTCCCCGCTGGGCTGGCGGTGGTCGCCGACCGGGCACTGAGTGGGTTGCAGGGCGAGCAGCTGCGCCTCATCGGGCTCTCGATCGGATTGATCCTGCTGGTGCTGCTGTTGGCTTATCGCCGGCTTCGCCCCGCGATCCTTGCCATCCTCCCCACGGTGGTCGCGGCGGGCGCGGCTACCGGTTTGCTGTTCCTGGTCGACCGCCTGTTCGGCCAGCGTTCCAGTCCGATCACCATCCTGCTCGGAGGCGTGGTCGTCGCCTTTGCCACCGAGTTCGGTGTCCTCTGGCTGGCGCGCTACCGCAGCGAACGCGCCGACGGCGTCGATCCCAGCGACGCGGCCGCCCGGGCGTCGACCGGGGTTGGGCCGGCGATCGCCGCGTCGGCGCTGGCGCTGGCGGCCGGCTTCGCGGTGCTCGCGATCAGCCCCGTCCCATCCGTGCGGGACTTCGGCATCTGGAGCGCTTTCGATCTCATCCTCGCAACCGCCGCGGTGCTGATCCTTCTCCCACCGCTAGCGCGACGCTGGTACGCCTGACGCCCTATTCGCCCTTCCAGCTGGGCTTGCGTTTCTCGGCGAAGGCGTTGAGCCCCTCTTTCGCGTCGGCGGTCTCGAAGAGACGGAAGATGCCTTCCCGCTCCAGCGCCAGTCCGCTCTCGAGCGAAACCTCGAGCCCCTGCTTCGCCACCAGCTTGATCTCGCCGATGGCGACCCTGGGACCGCCCGCCAGGGTGGCCGCGAACGCGATCGCCTCCGGCAGCAGCCGGTCCGGGGCGAGCAGTCGATCGATAATCCCCAGCTCCGCCGCGGCCTTCGGGTCCAGCGGCTTGCCGGTCAGGAGTAGCTCCACCGCCTTTTGCCGGCCGATCAAGCGTGGCAGGCGCTGGGTGCCGCCGTTTCCCGGTAGCAAGCCAAGCGTGACTTCCGGGACGCCGAGCCGGTATTCGCCTTCCGCGGCAAAGCGGAAATCGGCAGCGAGCGAGATCTCCAACCCCCCGCCAAGGCAGTGGCCGCCGATGGCGGCGATGAACACCTTCGGCGTGTGCTCCATCTTGAGCAGTACCTCGTGCATGTGGAGGATCGTCATCGCCCGCGCTTTGGGGGTGACGCTGCGGAACATGCCGATGTCGGCGCCGGCGCTGAAGAACTTGGGAAGGTCCGAAGTCAGCACCACGGCGCCGATCGCCTCGTCGAAGCGGATCTCATCGATCGCGGCATTGAGGTCATCGATGAACTGCCGGTCATACGAATTCGCCGGCGGGCGATTGAAGTGAATGAGCGCGACGCCGCCCTGCTCCCTGGTGACCGACACAACCCTGGCCGAGGTGGTCGCTTGCTCCATCGAACCCTCCTTTGTGTACCCTGAGTCTAGTTCGCACGCGTTAGTTGGAGGAATGGCAGCACATGAGCACGATGGTGATTGACGGCAAGCCCGCGTCGGCGCGTTCCGGCGCGACTGTGGAGATCCACGACCCCGCGACCGGTGAGCGCGTCGACACGGTCCCGCAGGCCGGCGTCGAGGAAACCCGGCAGGCAATCGACGCGGCCCACGCAGCGTTCCGCGGCTGGGCCGACACACTGCCGCAGAAGCGCACGCAGATCCTGATGAAGGGCGCGGCCCTCGCACGGCAGCACCTCGACGAGGTCGCCTCCTTGCTCACGCGCGAACAGGGCAAGCCGCTGCGCGATTCGAAGATCGAGGCCGAGCGCTTCGTGGAGAACATCGAGTTCTACGCGATGCTGTCTGCGTCCGGCGCGATCCGGGGCAAGCACGTCCAGCTCTCGGTGCCGGGCGCCTATGGCCTGGTCGTCCGGCGCCCGCTGGGTGTCGTGGGCGCGATCATCCCCTGGAACTTCCCGCTCACCCTGCTGGCCAACAAGATCGCGCCCGCCCTCGCCGTCGGGAACACCGTGGTCGCCAAGCCGGCCAGCAGCACCCCGCTTTCCACGATCCGCCTCGTCGAGCTGATGAACGAGGGTGGTCTTCCGCCCGGTGTCCTCAACGTCGTGGTCGGCCCCGGCGCGGTGGTGGGCCAGGAACTGATCAAGAACCCCAAGGTGCGCAAGATCGGATTTACCGGCGAGACCCAGACCGGCAAGCAGGTCATGGCGGAGGCCGCCTCCGACCTGAAGCACGTCACGCTCGAGCTTGGCGGCAGTGACCCCGCCATCGTTTGCGATGACGCCGACATCGAGCAGGCGAGCAAGGCAATCGCGATCGGCCGCTTCTTCAACGCCGGCCAGGCGTGCCTTGCGGTGAAGCGCGTGTACGTCTTCGAGGCCGTCGCCCAGGAATTGATCGACAAGCTCGCCGCCCGAGCGAAGAAGCTGAAGGTGGCGCCCGGTGCCGATCCCTCCTCGCAGATGGGCCCGATGCATACCGCCGGCGGCCGGGAGACGATCGAGGAGCAGTTGAAGGATGCGCTCGATCGCGGGGCGCGCCTCGTGGCCGGCGGCCACCGCCTGCGCGGGGAGCCCTTCGATCGCGGCTTCTTCTTCGAGCCCACTATCATCACGGACGTCCCCAAAGACGCCCGCGTCTGGCGCGAAGAAACGTTCGGTCCCCTCCTCCCGATTGCCCCGGTCAAGGACCTCGATGAGGCGCTGGCCCGCGCCAATGACTCCGAGTTCGGGCTGGGCTCGTCGATCTTCACCCGAGATCTGAAGCGGTCTCAGCAGGCGATCGACCGGCTGGATGCCGGCTACACCTGGGTGAACACGATCCAGGTCGCCTATGACGAGCTGCCCTTCGGCGGCACCAAGCACAGCGGTTTCGGCAAAGAACACGGCGTCGAGGTGCTCGACTTCTATACCGAGCAGAAAAGCGTCGTGGTGGCGGGCGTCTAGCGACCGGCGAGCTCCTCGAGCGCCGGGCCGAGGGCATCCTCATGCTGCGGCTGAACCGGCCGGAGGCGCGTAACGCGCTCAGTCCGTCGCTGGTTCGGGCACTGCATGCCGCGCTGGCCCGAGCGCGCGACGAGGCCGAAATCCGGGCCGTGACACTGACTGGAACCGGTGAAACGTTCAGCGCCGGGGCCGATCTGCAGGAGTTCATCAGCCGGCGTCCGCCACTCGATCAGGCCCTCGAACGGCGTGAGCTCGGCGCCCTCTTCCTGCTGATCGATGCCTACCCCAAGCCGGTGGTCGCCATGGTCAACGGTGATGCACTGGGCGCGGGCTTCGGATTGGTCGCCGTCTGC
>VBFX01000268.1 GCA_005889395.1 Chloroflexota bacterium | reverse complement strand
ACAGCCATGCGATCAGGGTCGCCGTCGCGGTTGGCAGCACCAGGTCGTGAAGGGCCACGATGTCGAAGGTCCGCACCGGGGCCTTGAAATAGAGGATGAGAATGGCGAGCAGCAGCACGCCACTGGCCGCGATGTCGACGGCCAGGAATTTCCACGTGGCCGCGAGTCGCCGCGGGCCGCCGAAGCGGGCGATCAGCACGAACATGGGGACGGCCTGCATCTGCCAGAAGAGGAAGAAAAGTAGGTAGTCGAGCGAGACGAAGACACCGTTGACGCCGGTCTGCAGCACGAGCAGCAGGGCCAGGTATTCCTTTGACTGCTCGCGGCTCGACGAGAGAACGGCAAAGAGGAACAGGAAGGCGCTCATGAGCAAGAGCGGCATGCTGACGCCGTCGACGCCCAGGTGGTAGCTGGAGCCGACGGCGGAGAGCCAGGTACGCGTCTCCTCGTAGGCGTAGGTCCCGCTCTGGTCGCGGAAGCCGTACCACATGAAGACGGCGAAGGCGAGTACGAGGGCCGTGGTCGCGATAGCAAACGACCGGATGCGCTGGCGCTGTAGCTCGGTGCGCGACGGGAAAAAGAGCAGCGCGAGAGCCGCCAGCGCCGGGACCCAGACCATGGCGCTGAGGAGCAGGGTGGGGAGCGCGGCCGGCGTGGCCGTCGTCGTCGGGATTGCTTCGAGGAGCGTCATCCTGGCCTCCAGCCGGCGAGCACGATGCTCACCGCACCCAGCGCGACGACGCCGGCGAAGAGACCGATCAGCAGCTGCCGGGCCCGTACCTGCGACAACCAGCTGCGCGGCTCTGCCGCGAAGGCGGCGCTCTCCGCGATCAGGTCCATGGCGCCATCGACGACATTCGTCTCGACCCACCCCAGGGCGCGGCTGGCAGGCAGCAGCAGCGTGGCGGCGCCCAGCCGGTAGGCATGGTCGATGAAGAGCCCTTCGGCCATTGCGCGGCGAAGGGGCTGCGGCGCGGCGGGCACGGGGACCCGGCGCGCATAGATGACCCAGGCTGCGGCCGCGCCCAGCACGGCGGTGACGGCGATCACGCCGGCCGCCAGGTAATGCGAGTTGGGCAGGGGCACGCCGGGGAATGTGATAAAGGCGATTGGATCGATTCGGCTGCGGAGGGTGCGAATCCCGGCGACCACGCTGATGACCGCCAGCAGCGACATGGCGAGCGCGAGGCGGCCGCCCACATCACGGATCCGCTCGGGCTCGAAGCGACGCCGGCGGGCGGTCTCGCCGGTGAAGGCGAGCGCGAAGATCCGAACCAGCGCCATCGCGCCGAGGAAGGTCACCGCCACGATCACGGCGATCGTCAGCGGGCTCCTGAGCGCGAGCGCTTTTGACATGATCGTGTCCTTGCTCCAGAAGGTGCTGAACGGCGGGACGCCGGCCGCGGCGCCGACCGCGATCAGCATCACCGATCCGGTGAAGCGCATCCGCCGCCACAACCCGCCCATCTCCGAGAGGCGCTCAGTGCGGAGCTCGCGGATGATCACGCCCGCCGCGAGAAAGAGCAGCGCCTTCGGCCACGCGTGCGTGAAGAGCTCGAAGACGCCGGCACCGTAAGCGCCGATGCCAAGGGCCAGCACCATCAGACCGAGCTCGCCCATGGTGGTGTAGGCGATCGCGCGTTTCAGGTTGTCCTGGAAGAGCGCCCAGAGCACGCCGAGCACGGCCGAGATCCCGCCGGCGATGGCGAGCAGCGCCAGGGCTCGAGGGCTGGCATGGAAGAGTCCGTACGTCCGGGCGATCAGGTAGACGCCACAGACCGCGCCGCCGGCCGAGTGGAGGAGCGCCGCCGCCGGCGCGGGTGCTTGCGCGCTACCCGGGAGCCAGACGTGCAGCGGGAACAGGGCCGACTTTGCGGCCGCCGCGATGAAGATGAGGATGGCGATGGCGAAGAGGCCGTTGGCGCTGATCCGGCCACTCACGTACTGGCCGGCCAGCGTCTGGAAGTTGAGCTCGTTGAAACGAAGGTAGATGTAGGCGACGGCCGCCAGCAGCGCGAGGTCGCCAATCGCCGAAATGATGAAGGCGCGGACCGCGGCGGTCGCCGCCTCTTCCCGCTGCCACCAGTGGCCGATTAGCAGGTAGGTCGACAGCGTGACCATCCCGAAGAAGAGCAGCATCTCGAAGTAGCTGACGGAGAGCGTCACTCCCAACATCGCAAAGGTCGCCAAGAGGAGGGCGCAGAAGAACCGAACGACGCCATCTTCCCGGCGCATGAAGGAGAGGGCGTAGACCTGGACCAGCAGGCTCACCAGGACGACCGCCAGGCCCACGGTCGCGGCCAGCGGATCCGACAGCACCCCCCACTGGAGGGTGAACTCGGACGCGCCGCCAGACTGCCCGGTGAAGAACTGAAGAAAGGTTGCGGGCCGCTCGAGGTGGAGGGGATGGGCCACCTCGATCGCGACCACGAGCACCGCGCAGAAGACGGACGCCAGCGTGAAGAGGATCGATATGGCCGCGCTCATTCGCCGCGAGTCGATCGTGAACGCGAGGATGACGAGGAGCGCGATCAGCGGCAGCAACAGCGCAAACTGCGCCAGTAAGGTTGGGCTCCAACTATCGAGCGGCCCTTTGGGCGCGGCAGCCAGCAGGATGAGCGTCACGATCTGCCGGCCTTACCCGCGGTCCGCGTCGACGGCCAGGCTGCGGTGTTCACGGTAGATCAGCGCCGCCATCGCGAGGCCGACCGCGAGCTCGGCCACGGCGGTGGCGCCCACGAAGATCGCGACCGCCGCGCCGGCCGTCGCGTTGACCGCTCCGAGACCAAAGCGGGCGAAGGCGACAAATGCGATCGACCCGGCCATGAACATGAACTGGGTGCCGATCAGCATCAGAACCGCGCTTCGCCGGGCAACGACCGCGAAGGCGCCCACCGCAAAGAGCGCCGCCGAGGCAGCCAGCACCAGGTTGAGCCCGACGTTCATCGCCCCCTCGGCCGAGCCGGCGTGGGGGCTGCCAGCAGCAGCCCGCCGCCGAGCGCCGCGGAGGCAAGGATCACAACCAGGACGGCCAGCCCCACGACGTACGTATTGGTTAGTGTCGCCCCCAATCCAGCTCCCGCATTGACAGGACGGACCGGCCAGGACGTGCTCGCAAGGATCACGACGAGCAAGGCCAGGACGGCGGCGGTGGCGGCCGTCCCAACGATCCATTCGCGGCTGAACGGCTCCTGGGTCGACTCCAACCCGGTGGTTCGGCGCAACACGCCAACGAGCAGCGCGGCGCTCACCGTCGTGAAGACCAGGAGCTGGACGGCGAACAACAGGAACGGGGCAATCGTGAGGTAGAGAAGCGCGACTAGCACCATCGTCGCCGCGAACGCACCGGTCGCGATCACGGTGCTGCGAAGCAGCACGCTCGCCAGCGCGCTCGCCACCATCAGGAGGAGGACCGCGTAGATCAGGATCACGAGCGGCGCCGAGGTGATTGGCTGCGGCAGGGCGCCGATCAAGGGCACGGCGTCAGATTCTAGCTGGCGGCGCCAGGCTCAGTATTCGACCTCGCCTTCGCCCGGCGCCCAGTAGGTCTCTTCCTTGATGGCGGCGTGCTCGAAGCCGCACCGCCGCATGATGTCTCGCACGTTGACGATCATCCCGGGATTGCCACAGAGATAGACCGTCGTGTCTTTAGGGGTGAGATCCAGGACGTCGGCGGACTTGCGCACCAGGTCGTCCACCCTCCCCCGCTCCCCGGTCCACTCCGGATCCTCCCAATGGCGGCTGATCGTCGGGATATACGTCAGCCAGGGAAACTGGCCGGCCGCTTCGATCAGCTCCTTGTCGTAGCCGAATTCGTTCGACTTGGACACCCCCTGGAGGATGACGAGCCGAAACGGTTGCGCCAGGCGCCCTTCCTTCAGGTCCAGGGCCAGCGTGCGGACCATGCTGATGTAAGGCGCGATCCCGGTGACCGTCGAGACCAGGAAATGCTGGCTGTGCCCCGACTTGATGTCGATGTTGAAGACGCCCTTTGCCTTCTTGCGCATGAAGACGGCGTCGCCGGTCTGCAGGTCGTAGAGCTTGGGCGAAAGCGCGCCCTCTGGCACCCTCTCGATGAAAAATTCGAGCTCCGGCTCGTATGGACTGGAGACGATCGAGAAAGCCCGTTCCAGGACCTTGTCGTGGTTCTCGACGCCGAAGGCGACGTACTGGCCCGCCTTGAAGGCGAGCGTCTCGGGCGGCTTCATCCAGACCGACCAGAGCGTGGGCGAGTAGTCCTGCCGCCGGATGATCGGCGCCTTCATGTACTTCTCGGAGTCCGCAGCCACGGCCCTATCCTATTCGGCGGCGGCCGGGCGACCCGGCTGACCGAAGATCAGGTCGAGCGCCACCCCGAAGACGGCCAGCACGATCCCGGCGGCCCCGAACGTAAAGGTGGCGCCCCCGGAGAGGTAGCCGCGGCCCCAGAGCGTCCCGATCAGGAAGAAGAACCCGCCCAGCACCGCCAGCCAGTAGGAGGATCGGCCGCGCCAGGCCAGCTTTGCGGCTAGGATGCCGCCCAGGCAGGTCAGGTAGACCAGTCCGATCAGCGCAAACGTTGGGAGCAACGGGTGGGCGGCTGCGGCGTCGAGCGGCGTCACACGTCGCCCGCGGCAATCGGCCCACCACCGATCACGCGGTCGCCATCGTAGAAGACGGCGGCCTGACCAGGGGCCAGCGCTCGCTGCGGGTCGTCGAAGTCGACGCGGGCCCGCTCGCCCAGCGGCGTCACCAGCGCGCCTGCCAGCAGTGCGTGCGACCGGACTTTGACGCTCGCGCGAAAGGCCGCGAGCGGGACGCGTCCCGCGACGTAGCGGACGTCTTCGATGCGGCAACTCGAGCGGAGCAGCTGCTGCGGATCGCCGATGGTGACGGTGTTGCTGTCGGCGTCGATGGCGCTGACGTATCGCGGCGGCGATGTCGGCCCGCCGGCCTGCAGGCGCAGACCCGAACGCTGCCCGACGGTGTACATGGCGATGCCATCGTGTTCGCCGACGACGGCACCGCTCTCATCCACGATCGGCCCGGGCTTCACCCGCTCGCGGAAGCGGTCTTTCAGCAGCGTGCGGTAGCTGCCGTCCGCGACGAAGCAGATCTCCTGGCTCTCTGGCTTGAGCGCGGTGACCAGGCCGAGGGCCCCGGCCTTCTCGCGGACCTGCGCCTTGGCCCACTCGCCGACCGGAAAGCGCAGGACCCGAAGCTCCTCCTGGCCAAGCTGGTAGAGCACATAGGACTGGTCTTTGCGCTCGTCGGCGGCGCGCCGCAGGCGGTAGCCGTCGGGACCCTGATCGATGCGCGCATAGTGGCCCGTCGCCAGAAGGTCGGCGCCCAGCGCCAGCGCCTTGCGCAGGAGGAGGCCGAACTTGATCGTCTCGTTGCAGCGGATGCAGGGATTGGGCGTGCGCCCCTCCAGATATGCCTGCGTGAAGGGGTCGATGACCGACGACCGAAAGTCGGACTCGAAATTCAGGACGTAATAGGGAATGCGCAGCCGGTTGGCGACCCGGCGGGCGTCCTCGACCGCGTCCAGCGAACAGCAGCCGTGATGCTTGTCGAAGTCCTTGAGCGCCATCTCCTTGGGCCAGAGCTGAAGGGTGACGCCGAAGACGTCATGGCCCTCCTCTCGCATCAGGGCCGCGGCGACCGACGAGTCGACGCCGCCGCTCATCGCGACGGCGACTCTCACGGATGCTCCAGCTTGTCGACCCCGATACCACGGCTGCGGCAATATTCCAGCGCGCGGTCCACCTCGGCGGCGTCGCCGTCCAGGTCCAGCTCGACCCAGCCGGTGTCATTGCCGACGTCGGCGCGCCGAATGTTGGTCACCACTTTGTAATCCTGGCCAAGCCGGTAGATGATCGGGTCATTTCGAGAGTCGCCGCGGAACGTCAGGCGCACCGTCGTCCGCGCCATTGCCGCGGTCAGCCTCCGGCGACCGCCGGGACGATGGAAAGGTCGTCGCTGTCCTGCAGCGGCGTCTTGAGCCCGGAGCCGAAGCGGATGTCCTCGTCGTTCCGGTAGATGTTGATGAACTGGCGCAGGTTCCCCTTGTCGTCGTAGAGCCGCTCCTTGAAGCCCGGGAACTTCTGGTTCAGCGCATCCAACGCCTGCGAGACGTCGCCCGCATCGACCTCGACGATGGCCGCACCGCGGGTCAGTTGCCGGAGCGCGCCGGGCACACGGATCTTGACCGCCATCTTGTGCTGGTCATTATAAGAAGGATGGGCGGCGGGTCCCGCCCGCCGCCCTTCCGGATCGACGGTTACGCGGCTCGGACGACCTGGTCGACCTTGCCTCGCTGTGCAACCAGATAGTAGATCGCACCCACGACGACAATCACGAGAATGGTCGCCTCGAAGATTGGGACATTTCCAATCGCGCCCAGGTTCGGGAAGTTCGGCAGCGCGCTCAGGTTCGGGTTGCTGGCGGCTCGCGGCCACAGGAAGTTGATCAGCATGCTGCCGCCCCAGACCAGGCCAAGGACATTGACGATCGTGCCCCAGCCACCGAGCTTGAACGGTGCGCCTTCGGTGGGCCACCCCTTTGTCCGCGCGATCAGAATCGCGATGTTGCCGAGCAGGTAGGAGAAGTAGATCATCCCGGTTGCCGCAATGGCGACGAGTCCAGCACCCGAGTAGTAGAGATACGGCACCGCGGAGAGCGCGCCGACGACGACGCAGGTCCACACCGGTGTGTGGAGGCGCGGGCTCACCCGGTTATAGAGGCGCGCAAACGGCAGTTTGCCATCCCGAGCCATTCCGAAGGCCAGCCGGATGGTCGAAGTCTGGATCGCCAGGCAGCAGACGTAAATCGCGAGGAAAACGACGACGAGATAGAGTTCGCCGGCCCAGCCCGGCAGGTTCGACGTAATGATGTCGACCGGTGGCGCCACCTTCGCCGCGGCAGTGTTGGCCACGTACTTATCGACATCACCAGGGATCGCGATGATCGTCGAGTAGAGAAAGATCGCGCCGATGATAAAGGCGCCGATGACCGCGGCGAGTACTGCCCGAGGAGCCTCACGTCGTGGGTTCTTGGTCTCTTCGGCGAGGGTACTCGCTGTGTCGAATCCATAGATCACGAAGAGCGACATGAACATCGCAGCCAGGAAGGTGCCCGCCTGATTGCCAAAGCCGGAACCGAGCGCATTCGTGTTGAACACCACACCAGCGGACTGGTGGTGGGTGAAGATCAGAAGCACGATCGCAAACACCACCATGCCGAGGATTTCAAACACCACGCCGGTGTTGTTGACGATAGCCACCAACCTGACGCCGTAGATGTTCAGGACAGTGGTGCTGATCAGGATCAGGGCCGCGATGATGACCTGCGCTTCTGCGGTATTCGGGATGTTCAAGCCGAAGTAATTCAGCAGCGGGATGAGCACGATCGGAATGGTCACGTCGACGGCCGTCACTGTAAGGATCCCGGCAAAGAGGTATACCCAGCCCGTAATCCACGAATATGCCCGGTTGGAGAGGTACTTCGTCCACTGATAAACCGAGCCGGCGACAGGAAAGTGCGAGCTGACTTCAGCGAAGTTGAGCGCAATGATGAACTGGCCCAATGCCACAAGCGGCCAGCTCCAGAAGAAAAACGGTCCCCCTATGCCAAGGCCGAGCGCGTACAGCGTGAAGATGCCGGTGCTGGGCGATATATATGAGAAGGCGACGGCAAAGCTCGAGTAGAACCCAAGGATCCGTTTGAGCTCTTGCTTATATCCGAATCCTGCAAGGTCGCGGGTATCGGCTGCCTCCTGGCTGCCGGCGGCCGGTTCGGGGGTGGTCTGCGGCGAACGCGTCAGGACGTCGTCGGGCATCGGGTTCCCTCCTCTCCCTTAGGTTTGGGGCCAAACGTAGCAGGCGGTAAACGGTTCGTCAATCAGTCGTTCAGACGGCTCCGTCCCCCGCCGCCCCCACCCGACCGCTTCTCGCTCCCCTCCGGGGGCGGCATTGGCGCGGGGCTAAGAGAGATCTAAGACAGAAACTCTGTAACCAGGCGCTGAAAGTGGTAGACGCCGTTCTCGCGCTTCGCGTTGAAGCGCCCGCGTTCGTAGGAGCGGGACCGGAGTCCCCGCTGGACGTGCTCGCAGAGCGCGATGTCTTCCTGCTGGATCTGGTCGGAGAAGGCGATCGTCTGCTGCATCGACTCCCAGCCTGGTCCGGTTCCGGGCTGCGCAAAGAACCACTCGAAGACGGTCAGCGTCTTATTGACGCCAAGCGGGAGGATCAGGTTCGAGCTCATGTTGTCCTGGTAGATGTTGAACATCGTGTTGGGGAAGACCCAGTAATAGAGTGCATCTTCCTCAGTACCGGGCTGCCGGATGTATCGCCGATCGCGACCGGGCTCCTCGCCCGGCTTGAGCTCCCGGATGGGGGCGTGCTGCTTCGAGTAGTAGCGGAAGGTCTCGACCCGGTAGGCGTCGTAGTCGAGCTCTTTGAACAGTCCGGGGTGCGCGATCGGCAGGTGATATCCCTCGAGATAGTTGTCGACGTAGACCTTCCAGTTGCACTCGATGACGTAGTCCCGCCGCTCCACCAGCTGCATCTTCTCGACGTCGTAGCCGGCCGCGGAGACTTCGCGTGGGATAACGCCCAGGACGTCAGCGAGCGAGGGCGCCTCTTTGTCGAGATTCGCAAAGATGAACGGCCCCCACTGGTCGACCCGGATGGGTACCAGCCCGAAGTCGGCGGTGTCGAAGTTCTCGGTGCCGTCCATTTCGCGAGCGACCTGTAACCGACCGTCGAGGCCGTAGGTCCAGCCGTGGTACGGACACTGGAGACTGCGGCGGTTCCCTTTGGCGACGACCACCTGGGCCGCCCGGTGCCGGCAGACGTTGTAAAAGCCACGCAGCTTGCCGTCGAGGCCGCGGGTGATCAGGATCGGCTCGTCGAGGATGGTGGCCGGCTTCAGGTCACCGACGCGGGACAGCTCGTCGGCCCGGGCAACCAGCTGCCAGGTCCGCGCGAAAATCCGGTCTTGCTCGCGCGCATAGACGGCTTCGTCGATGTACGCACTGGCGGGCAACGTGAAAGCGCGGGCGAGATCCTCGCCCGCGCTCACCGATCGATCTTGTGTTACCGACACACGACGAAGTCTACGCGCGGCGAACGCCCGCGACTTCAGGCTGCGCGGCGCCGGTTCCTTCCGCAGGCCAGCCCTCGTTGTTGGCGTGCCCGCGTCCGATCGCGTAGAACCAGACGCCGACACCGATGATGATCGCCATGGTCACGAACACGCTGATTTCGAACGGCCCCCGATCGAGGCCGGTAGACGGTCCCAGGACGGTCGAGGTGAAGAGGCCGGGCCATAGCGAGAAGACGGTCGCCGCCAGAACGTAGAGGGTGGTCAGCAGCATCACGATCCAGGCGCCGACCATGCCTCCGGGTACCTTGTACGGCCGCTTCGCGTTCGGATACTTGTAACGGAGGACGACGAGCGCGGGGAAAGCAAACAGGTACGAGAAGGTCGTGGTCGAGATCGCGAGGGTTAGGACGACGCCGAACAGCGCAGCGAGGTTACCACCCGCGAAGAGATGATTGACGATCACGTTCGCCAGCAAAAAGATCGTCGCCAGGACGCCGGAGAGGACGTTGACCGGAACGGGCGTACCGAATCGCGCGGAAAAGCGGCCCAAGCGCCGCGGCCCCGATCCGGCAAGGGCTCCGATCGCCATCATGCGGTCCGCGCCCATCAGCCAGACCGTACCGCTTGTGAGAAGCGAGAAGACGATCGCCAGGCCGACGAGACCGTTGAGGATGTTCGCACCCGTCCCGCCGAGGACATTCGACACCACAAGCTGGTAACCGGCCACAAAACTGCCCACGTTGGACAGGTCTGCGGGTTTCACAACGAGCAGAATGCCGATGATCGGAACCGCATAGCCGAGCACGCTCAGGATTCCCGAGAACGTCACCATCCGCGGGATGTCCTTCTGTGGGTCCTCCATCTCCTCGCTGGCGTTGGTGGAGAGCTCGAACCCGATCCAGCTGAAGACGAGGACACCGATGACTGCGATGAAGACGCTGGACGTCGGCTGCCATCCGCTCAGGGTGCCGGCAAAGCCTTTGCTGGCTCCCGAGGCGACGACCAGGATGCCGAAGACTGCCAGCAGCGCCAGCCGGACGATCGCGCCGAGGTTCGGCACCCACTTCATGTATCGCAGCGAGAGGATGTTCCAGGTCACCGCGATCCAGATGAAGAGGGCTCCCGCGACGAACTCGAGCCATCCGGTGGCCGCGATGCCCCCAAACGGCTTGCCCCAGAAGGTGTCCATCGCCGCAATGGCGACGACCGAAAGCGTCCCACCGAGCCAGACCGGGTTGCTGATCCAGTACATGACCGCGGTAACGGCCCCAGCCAGGTGTCCGAACGCGAGCCGCACCCACTCATAGACCGATCCCTCCACCGGGAAGGTCGTGCCAAGTTCTGCGGTCAGGAGTCCGTAGGGAATGAGGAACGTAATACCCGAGAAAACGAGCCAGAAGACGGCTTGCGAACCCTGGGACGAAACCGCGCCCAGCGTGTCGAGGGCGACGATCGCCGCGACGGTGAAGAAGACGAGGTCCCAACGAAACAGTGACTTACGGAGCTTGCGTTTCTCCACGAGGACATCAGAAGACGCCGGAATGACAGCCAATGCTTACCCTCCTTAGCGTGTTTGGCCCTTTGGCAGAGCCTGTGGAATACGACGCGATCATCGTCGGCGGTGGCCACAACGGCCTGGCGACTGCCGCCTACCTCGGGCGGGCGGGCTTGACGACGCTCGTCCTGGAGCGCCGCGGCGTCCTGGGCGGGGCCGCCGTGAGCGAGCATCCCTGGCCCGGCTACACCGTTTCGACGCTGTCGTATGTGCTGTCCTTGATGCCGCCCGAGATCATCGCGGAGCTCGAGCTGCGCCGGCACGGCCTGACCCTGTACCCGCTCGCGGCGGACTATTACGTGCCTTTTCCCGACGGCTCCCATCTCCTGCTGACCAAGGACCCGGCGCAGGCGCACGATGAGATCGGCAAGTTCTCGAAGAAAGATGCCGACGCCTGGCCGGCTTTCAGCGCCTACCTCGCGAAGATCGCCCGACTCGTTAGGCCTCTGCTCTTGATGACCCCGCCGGCTGTTGGCGCAAAATCACCGGCGGACCTGCTGGAGCTAGCCCGCTTCGCCTGGAAGCTCAAGGGCCTTGACGTCAAGACCACGGGGGACTTCGTCAAGGTCATGACGCTGTCGGTCGCCGAGCTTCTCGAGGAGTGGTTCGAGTCGCCGCAGGTCAAAGCGGCGCGCTGCGTGTCGGGCGCGATCGGCACGTACGGCGGACCGTATACACCGGGTACGGCCTACGTCCTGCTCCACCACTACATCGGCGAGATCGACGGCCAGATGGCGGAGTGGGCCTTCGTGCGTGGGGGCACCGGCGCGGTCTCCGAGGCCATCGCGGCCGACGCCCGCGAGCACGGCGCCGATATCCGGACTGGGGCGCGTGTCGGGCACATCCTCGTCAAGGCAGGCCGCGCCGCCGGCGTGGCACTGACTGACGGAACCGAGCTGCGGGCGAAGTCGGTGATCTCCAACGCGCATCCCAAGATCACCTTTTGCGAGCTCGTCGACGCGAAGGACTTGCCAGGGGAGTTTAAGCGAGCCATCGACCGCTATAAGACGCGCTCCGGGACGGTAAAAATCAACCTGGCGCTGGCTGAGCTGCCCCAGTTTGTGGGCCTTGCACCGCAGGATTCGATGACGGCGGCGCGGTCGTTCATTCAACTCTGCGATTCGATGGAGTACTTGGAACGCGCCTTCGATGACGCCAAGTACGGAAAGGCCTCGGTCGCGCCCTATTCCGACGGCGTGCTGCCGACCATCGTCGATGATTCCCTGGCGCCTGCTGGCAAGCACATCATGAGCTGCTTCACCCAGTACGTCCCGGCAAGCTGGTCACAGGCACCGCACCGCCAGGAGTTGGACGCCTATGCCGACCGGGTGGTCGCCGGCTACGAACGCTTCGCCTCCAATTTACCCGGCGCGATCGAGCACCGACAGGTGCTCGGGCCGTATGACATGGAGCAAGAGTATGGCCTCGTGGGCGGCAACATCATGCACGGCGACCTGACGCTGGACCAGCTCTTTTCCTGGCGGCCCGTCGCCGGCTACGCGGATTACCGGACGCCCATCAGGGGTCTCTATCTCTGCGGCTCCGGAACCCATCCCGGCGGCGGCATCAGCGGTATCAACGGCCGCAACGCCTCGCACGAGATTCTCAAAGACCTGAAGCGGCACCGCTAGGGCAGGCGAATGACGGAGACACCGAACCTCGACGCGCAGGTCAACGGACCGCAATACTTGGGCCCGGCCACCTTCATGAAAGTCCGCGCACTCACGGAACCGGAAGAACTGGAGCGCGCTGCTCCGGATGTCGCGATCGTCGGCGCGCCCTGGGACGACGGCACGACATACCGGCCGGGCGCTCGCTTCGGACCTCGGGCGGTGCGGATCGCCAATTACCAGCCGCCCCGCTGGCATCTGGATCTCCAGGTCGCGCCCTTCGAGGTGCTCAAGGTCGTCGATTACGGGGACGCCGTGTGCTACCCGGGTCTGACCGACCAGGCACACGACGCCATTCGCACGCGGGTCTCCGAGGTCGCCTCGCGGAAGATCGTGCCGTTCGTCATCGGCGGCGATCACTCGATCACCTATCCGTCCGCGACCGCCGTGGCCGATGCCTATGGCCGCGGCAAGGTCGGCCTCGTCCATTTCGACGCCCATGCCGACACCGGCAACAGCAGCTGGGGCAACCTGGCCTCGCACGCCACTCCAATGCGTCGTCTGATCGAGTCCGGCGCCATACCGGGACGAAACTTTGTCCAGATCGGGCTGCGCGGCTACTGGCCGGAGCTCGAGACGTTCGAGTGGATGCGGGCCCAGGGCATGCGCTGGCACCTGATGGGCGAGTTGCTCGACCGGGGCGTCGAGACCGTGATCGGGCAGGCTATCCAGGAGGCGCTCGACGGCCCCGAGTTCATCTACCTCTCGGTCGACATCGATGTCCTCGATCCGGGCTTCGCCCCCGGCACCGGAACGCCGGAACCCGGCGGGATGCAGCCGGCCGATCTGCTGCGAGCCATCCGCAACATCGGGCTGCGGACGAAATTGGTCGGAATGGACGTGGTCGAGGTCTCGCCGCCGTACGATCATGCGGAGATCACGGCTCAGAATGCGAATCGCTGCATACTGGAGGCGATTTCCGCGCTGGCCGTCAAGAAATCGCGAGGAGGGACGCTGTGAGCCCTGTTGCCGAGCCGATCGCCACCGAGCGCGTCGTGGAACTGATCGCCAGGGAGGAGGAGCGGTTTCGTTCCAATCGCCAGCGTTCCGACGAGCTCTGGAAGCAGGCTAAGCAGTTCATCCCGCGAGGCGTGCCCTCGTCCTTCCAGGACGCGGCGCCCCAGCCGGTCTTCGTCGATCATGGCAAGGGAAGCCGGGTCTGGGACGTGGACGGCAACGAGTATGTCGACTTTCACAACGGCTTCGGCGTCATGGTGGTCGGGCATGCCCACCCGCTGATCGTCAAGGCGATCAACGAACGTGCCGCCCGCGGCACGCATTTCGCGCAGCCCGTGGCCGACGACGCCATCGTCGCCGAGGAGTTGTCGCGCCGCTTCAAGCAGCCACAGTGGCGCTTCACCAACAGTGGCACCGAATCGACGCTCGACGCCATTCGGCTGGCGCGCGGCTTTACGGGTCGCGACCGGATCATCAAGATCGAGGCCAGCTACCACGGGCATCACGATGCGTTGCTGGTCTCCGTCGAGCCGTCCCCCGACCTCATGGGTCCGGCCGATGCACCGGTATCGGTCCCCTACAGCGCCGGCACGCCGCAGGCGGTGGTTGACCTCGTCACTGTCGTGCCCTTCAACGACCTCGCCATCCTGGAGCGTACCCTCGACCGGCATCGCGGCGAGGTGGCCGCCGTCATCGTCGAACCGGTCATGATGAACATCGGCATCGTGCTCCCGGATGACGGCTACCTGGCCGGCGTGCTCGAGCTCGCCCATCGGCACGGGGCGCTCCTGATCTTCGATGAGGTCAAGACCGGCGCAACCATCGCGGCTGGTGGTGCGACCGAACGCTTCGGCGTCACTCCCGACCTCGTCGCGCTGGCGAAGGCGATCGGCGGCGGCCTGCCATGCGGCGCGATCGGCGGCCGTGCCGATGTGATGGGGACGATCGACGCGCACAAAGTGGTCCAGATCGGCACCTTCAACGGTAACCCGCTCACCATCGCTGCCTCGAAGACGACACTGACGTCAGTCCTGACACCCGCCGCGTACGCGCACTTCGACGCGCTGGCCGAGGCGCTGGAGGGCGGATTGCGCAAAGTGATCAGCGACTACCAGCTCCCCTTCCATCCGATCACGCTGGCGGCGCGTGGTTGCGTGACCTACCGCAAGCAACGCGTCCGCAACTACCGCGACTACCTCACCATCGACAAGAAGTACGCCTACCTATCCTGGCTCTACCAGTGCAATCGCGGCGTGCTGATGGCCCCCGGCGCCGAAGAGAACTGGACGCTATCCGTCCAGCATTCCGAGGACGATGTGCTGCGCTATGTCCGTAACTTCGAGGAGATGGCGAAAGCCCTGACAGCGTAGGCGATCTCCCTCCCCCGCTTGCGGGGGAGGGTCAGGGTGGGGCTTACGCGACCGGGACCCCGGTCAAATAGTCAAAGATCAGCTGCGACCACGACTCCATGTCCAGGTAATAGCTGCGCATCGCATCGAGTGGCAGGAGCGCACCGGCCAGCTTGTCGACCTCGCGGATGGAAATCTCGGGCCGATCGCCCTCGACGAGGAAGATCAGCCCCACATGTACGCGGCCGACCGGGGTCGTCTGGTCGTTGATCGCACCCAGCAACCGCGTCGAGAAGTGGCCGCTGTAAACCACCTCCTCCTCCCACTCGCGCCGCAGACCGGCGTCGATCGGGTCGGCCGCGCCGGCAACGTCCTCGGGATTGATGTGCCCACCAACACCGAGCGAGTAGAGGTGGCGGAGCCGTCGCTCACTCGAGCGACGCAGGCGGTGGGTCAGGAAGTAGCGGTCGTCATGGCGGAAGACGACATAGGGAATGATCTGCGGATCAGACGGATCGTCCTCGACCTCGCGCCGCGGGCGGAAACGGTAGTTCGCGCGCACGCGGGTGAGCAGCTCGTCGAGACCGGTCGACCGAAACCCCGTCCACTCGCTGCCGCCAAACAGCATGTCCCTTCGGACGACCAGGACATCCTCGCGCGCGCCCACGCGTTGAGTCTAGCGATGGATGCCGGCGCTGGGGTTACTCGCGATGCTCGTGACGGTCGCCGTCGTCGGTGGGCGTCGCCCGCGGCGTCGGCTTCGCGGTGACCACGGGCGTCGGATCCGGTGTCACCTGCTCACCGACGGCAAACGTGGGCGCCGTGGCGCTCTCCTCTTGCTCGATCCGATCGAGCTCGTCAACAGCGGCGGCGACGAGCTGCTTGATGGCGGCGAAGTCGTCGTCACGATTCGCATTCTCGCGCTCAACCGCGCCAAGCTTGGCGCGCAGGCTGTGGAGGGCAGCCTTGGTCGCTTGCGGGGTGACGAGGCTCTTCAGCGACATCGCCGCGTCGTCGACGATGATCGTGTAGGCACGCAGGCTGGACTCGGCGAGCCGAGGTTTGTGGTTGGCGGCCATCGCCTGGGCCTCCCGCAGCCGCTCGCCGGCCAGTTGCAGCTGCACGGTCAGCCGGTCATTCACCGGCGTCAGCGCCAGGTGCACATCCTCCTCGATGAGCTTGACTGGATAGAGCGGGTTGTCTGGGAGCGCCGAGGGCGCAGCGAAGGCTGTGGCCGCGGTCGCGAGCACGGCGACCGACGCCACGGCGAAGGCGAGGCCTGCTCGACGATATCCGACGAAGTTGGGAATGCGCAGAGTGCGCCGCTGCGGAAGCACGGCCTGAAGCTTGAGCCAGAAAGGCGCCACCGACGTGACGGGGGCGGGCGGAAGGGTGACCAGCAGGAGGTTGAGCTCGCGCACCTCGCG
>VBFX01000267.1 GCA_005889395.1 Chloroflexota bacterium | reverse complement strand
GGCGGTCGGTGGTACGCGCCCTCACCGTGTTACCCATGGTCCTTCCCCCCGTGGTGGGCGGCGTCGCCCTGCTGCTCGCCTTTGGTCGCCAGGGCCTCGTCGGCAGTTGGCTCGCGACCGCCGTCGGGATCCATCTGCCATTCACGACGGCCGGCGCCATCATGGCGGAGACCTTCGTCGCCATGCCCTTCCTGGTAATCACCGTCGAGGCCGGGCTCCGCTCGATGGACACGCGGTTCGAGGACGCTGCCCGGACGCTCGGCGCCAGCCGGTGGACC
Source organism: Chloroflexota bacterium (assembly GCA_005889395.1). Classification (GTDB taxonomy): domain Bacteria; phylum Chloroflexota; class Dormibacteria; order CF-121; family CF-121; genus CF-13. The sequence continues at coordinate 6,298 of VBFX01000267.1, read as the reverse complement.
GTTCTCTGGAGGGTCACCCTTCCCCTGGTGCGCCCTTCGCTGGTGGCGGGCGCGGTGCTGTGCTGGGCCCGGGCGCTCGGCGAGTTCGGCGCGACGATCACCTTCGCCGGAAATTTTCCGGGGCGGACCCAGACGATGCCGCTGGCCGTCTATCTGGCATTGGAGAGCAACCCGGACGCGGCCATCGTCCTCAGTCTCGTCTTGCTCGCCGTCTCGCTGGCGGTGCTCATCGGACTTCGTGATCGATGGTTGGGCGGGTCGTGACGCTCGACGCGCGAATCCACGCCGTCGTGGGTGCCTTTGAGCTCGACATGCAGTTGGCGGTCGCAGCCGGAGAACTGGTCGCGGTGCTGGGGCCGAACGGGGCAGGGAAAACGTCGCTCCTGCGCGCCCTTGCCGGTCTCCTCTCGCTGAGCGCCGGGCGCGTCACGCTGGATGGTGTCGTCCTCGAAGATCCCGCGGAAGGAATCCGGGTGCCCACCGAGCGAAGGCCGGTTGGCCTGGTCTTCCAGGACTATCTCCTGTTCCCACATCTATCGGTCCTCGAAAACGTTGCCTTTGGCCTGCGCGCGCGTGGAATGGCGCGCAGCGCCGCGATTGACGAGGCCCGCCGCTGGCTCGAGCGAGTTGGCCTGGCGGCGGAAGGCGACCGGAAGCCCCCATCGCTGTCCGGCGGACAGGCGCAGCGCGTCGCGCTGGCGCGCGTGCTCGCCTTGAACCCCGCGCTGTTGCTGCTCGACGAACCCATGGCGGCGTTGGATGCCAGCACCCGGGTCGAGTTCCGCCGCGACCTTCGTCACCACCTCGAGTCCTTTCGGGGCGTGCGCCTCCTGGTGACGCACGATCCGGTCGAAGCCATGGCGATGGCGGACCGCCTGGTCGTGATCGAGCAGGGACGCGTGCTGCAATCGGGCACGCCCGCGGATGTGACGCAGCATCCGCGCTCGCGTTATGTCGCGGACCTGGTCGGCGTCAATCTCTTTCGGGGACGCGCCAGCCAGAACGTGATCACCCTCGCCAACGGTGGATCGCTGACGGCGGCAGGCGCCGGGGACGGCGATGTTTTTGCCGTCGTGCATCCGCGCACCGTCGCCCTCTACCGCACACGCCCCGACGGCACCCCGCGGAATGTCTGGGAAGGGCGCGCCGTCGACCTCGACTTCGAGGGCGATCGCGTCCGCGTACGGGTCTCGGGCTTGCCGTCGATCGTCGCCGAGGTGACACCGGCGGCGGTGCGCGAGCTTGGGCTCGACCGCGGCGATCAGGTGTGGGTCGCCGTCAAAGCAACCGAAGTCAATGTCTATCCCGCGTAAATTCGCGCGGCCCGCTACCGCGTAAGTCAGTTAGACCGGGACTAAGCAGCGCCGGTGCGCCGTCCAGCCGGCCCATCGCGCACTCGGCCGAAATACGATGGCCTCGTGTGCGCGTACAGGCCGGCATTCGGCGCCGGCGCTGTTACGCCCGAAAGGGCGGCGCGGCGGTGCCGCGCTGCTGCGCCCGTTGCCACGAGCAATGGGGACATGCTCTAATACACGTCGTGACCCGCGCCGTGGTCCATGCATACGTTTCTGATGGGCGCGAACGCCCAGCCATGCCTATCACCGCATAGCCTGTGTACCTGAAGTCGCTGCAGCTGCAGGGGTTCAAGACCTTTGCGCGCCGCACGGAGCTGCCCTTCAGCCGTGGCATCACGGCGATCGTCGGCCCCAACGGCAGCGGCAAGTCGAACCTCGTCGACGCCATCCGCTGGGCACTCGGCGAGCGGAATGCGCGTGGGCTGCGCGGCCAGCGAATGGAGGACGTCATCTACTCGGGCGGTCCCGGCAAATCCGCCGTCGGCATGGCCGAGGTGATGCTGACGATCGACAACGCCGACCAGCGCCTCAACGTCGAATTCAATGAAATCGAGGTCGCCCGCCGCCTCTACCGCTCGGGTGAGAGTGAGTACCTGATCAACGGCGCGCGCGCGCGATTGAAGGACATCGACGCGCTGCTGGCCAGCACCGGTTTGCGCCAGGACGGCTACGCCGTGACGGCGCAGAACGATATCGACTTCGTCATCCAGGCCGCGCCGGCGCTCCGCCGCGAGCTGATCGAGGAGGCAGCCGGCGTGCGGCGGCTTCGCGACCAGCGGCAGGAGGCCATCAACCGCCTGGCGGAAGCGGACCGCGATATGCGGCGTGCGCGCGACATTCTCAACGAGCTCAGTCCCCGCGCCGAGGAGCTCCGGCTACAGGCGGCCTCGGCCGAGGAGTACAGGAAAGTGGCGGACGCGTTGAAGACGCTGCAGGGCAGCCTCGCAAGAGACAGCTGGCGCAAGGCGATGGTCCAGTTACGCAAAGCCATGGCCCGCCAGCAAGCGGCCGACCACAAACGCGCCGCGGCGTCGCAGACCGTCGCCGAGTTCGAACCGCTCTACGCGGAGCACCGCTCGGCATTACTGGCTGCGCGCGAGGCCCGCTGGCGTCACCAGGAAGCCGTCGCGGAGGTGCGGCTGCGTCTCGCCGAGAGCCAGCACCAGGCGCGCATCGCCCAGGAGCGCAACGCCGCCGCCGTTCAGGCGCTCGAAGCGTTGCAGAGCGAACTCCAGCGACTCAACGCCTCGGAGCAAGCCGGAAGCCGCGTCGTCGATGAGCTGGCTCGCGCGGCCGAGAGCGCGCGCACGGAACTGGAGGCGGCCAATATCGCGCTCGCGGCCGCCGCGGATGCCGAACGTGAGGCGCGCGAGCGCCAGGCCGCGCTCGAGGCGGACCGTCTCGCTCGCCAACAACAACGCCACGAGGGACAGCGCGAAACCGCATCGATCGAGGCCGAGCTTCGCCAATTGGAGGGCCGTCGTCAATTTCTGACCGAGCAGCAGCAGCAGGCCCGCTCGCAACTGGAAGCGTGGTCCTTGCGCCAGGGCGCCCTGAGCGACGAGTTCGATCGGCGGACACGCACGGCCGAGGTGGCCAGTGACCAGCTCCAGGCCGTCAGCGAGGCGGCGGGCGTGCTCGAGCAGAACCTGGCGGAGGCCGAAGCCTCCCTGGAGGCCGCGCGCAAGGGGATCGTGGAGCACGAGGCGGCGCTGCGCGCCCTCGAGGCAGAGCTGGTCGCGCTGCGGACGCTGCTGGACGGCGCCCAGCGTCGCGGGCCGCTGCGCATTGATCGCAACTGGGAACGCCTCCTCGAGCTGATCGAGGTCGAACCCATCCATCGCGCCGCCGTCGAGGCTGCGCTCGAGGGGTGGCTGCACGGGTGGGTAGCGACGGGCCGCGATGGGATTGCCAGTGCCGCAGCGGCCGTGGCCGCCGCCGAGGATGCGCGCGAGACGCTGCTCTATGCGCCCTGGGATCGATCGCCGTCAGCCGTGCCGGACGGGCTGCTGTCCGTCATCGACCTGGTGCAGGCACCCGACCACGTTCGGCGGCTCGTTGCCCACCTGCTCAATGGCGTCGTGCTGGTGTCCGACCGGACGGAAGCGGCTCGCCTCGTGGAGAAGCACCGGGAGCTGCGGGCGGTCACCCCCGCCGGAGAGATCATCACCGCGGTCTCCTACCGCGGGGGGAAAGCGGCGGACCCGGTGCTCGAGGTCCAGGCCAGGATCCGGGACGCGGAAGACGCGCTGGGCCGCGAACGGCAGGCCGCGCTTCGCGCTGCCGAGGAGGTGGAGCACCTCGGCATCGCGCGAGCCGACGTCGTGGCCGAGCGGCAGGCGGTTCTCATCCGCGTTGATGTGGCGCGGACGGCCGCCGCACAGGCCGCGGGGGCGCTGGCGGCGGCGACCGAAGCGGTCCAGCGTGAGGCCCCACACGAAGTGCAGCTGCGCCAGCAACTGATCCGAATTGGGGGGCTGCTTGCCCAGGCCGAGCAACTGCAGGTCGAAACGCTGGACCGGCAGCGTGCGCTCACCGATGCCGAGCTGGCCGCCGAGCAGGAGCTTGCCGCGCTCGAGCCACGGGTCCAGGCAGCGACGGCCAGCCTCGCGGAGCACGTCGAGCGACGGCAGGAGGCCGACCTGCGCGCAGCGCTGGCGCGCCAGCGGTCGGATGACCTGGTACGCCAGCTGGAGCGTGCCCAGCAGGTGTTGCGGGCGCACGGGGATGAGCTCGCTCAGCGTCGCGCAGCGGAGGCGGAGCTCGCAATGCAGCCGGCCCTGATCAATGAGGAGCGGCGGCAGTGGTCCGAAACCTCGGAGGGGCTGCGCGCGGAGCTTGGCACCCTGGAGTCCGCCCACCTTCCCGATGGAGAGACGCTCACCGCCCTGGAGACACAGCTCCGCGAGGACGAACTATGCAACGTCACGCTGCAGGTCGAGCTCGCCCACGCGGACGACGCCTGGAGTGCCGCCGTCGCCGACCGCGAGGTGGCGCAGGCCGAAGTCGATCGGTGCACGCAAGCACTCCGCGAGGGCGGCCAGGAAATCGAAGATGACACGGTGACGATCGAGGAGGTCGACTGGCAAAAGACGGAACGTGAGGTCTCGCGCTTGCAGCGGCGCCTCGATGCAATGGGCGCCGTCAACCTGCTCGCACCGGATGAGTATGCGCAAGTGCGTGACCGCTGCGACAGCCTCGCGGGGCAGTTGGGCGACCTGGAAGCCGCGTCGGCGCAACTCAACCAGCTCCGGCAACGGCTCGAGGATGAAATCGATACCCGGTTCCGCACGGTCTTCCAGTCGGTGGCCGTCAACTTCCAGGAATTTTTTACCGAACTGTTCGAGGGCGGCCGCGCGACATTACGCGTCGAGCCGCAGGAGCAGGAGGGCAACCCCCTCGATGACGGCGTGGAGATCCTGGCGCAGACGCCCGGCAAGCGGCTGCAGCCACTGACGCTGCTGTCCGGCGGCGAGCGGGCACTGACCGCGCTCGCATTTCTCTTCGCGCTGCAGGCCGTCAACCCGAGTCCGTTTTACGTGCTCGACGAGGTCGATGCGGCGCTCGACGACGCCAACGTGGTTCGCTTCAACCGGGTGCTGAAACGGCTTTCGGCGGAGCAGCAGTTCCTGATCGTCACCCATAACCACTCCACGATGGCGCAGGCCGAGGTGCTCTACGGCGTGACCCTCGCCGAGCACGGGATCTCGCGCATGGTGTCGGTCCGGCTGCACCAGGACGCCTTGGTCCCGGTCGGTGAACGCTCCGCCTAATCCAGAGGACACGGCGCCCGCCGAGCGCCAGGGATTCTGGAAACGCTTTTCGAAAACGCTCGAGGCGGGTCGTCAGAGCTACGTCGCCGACATCAAGGAGGTCTTTGGCCGCCCCGCCCTCGATGCCGCGTTCTGGGACGACCTCGAGGCGACGTTGATCGCCGCCGATGCCGGCGTGCCGACCAGCGAGCGGGTCGTCCAGGACCTGCGGCGGCAGGCGGCCGGGGCGCACCTGCGCTCGCCGGCTGACGCGCTTGCCTATCTCAAGGCCGACCTCATCGGAGAACTGCAGGGGCGGCCGCGCGCGCTCAACCTCGACGGCGCGCCGGCGGTCGTACTCGTGGTGGGCGTCAATGGCTCGGGCAAGACGACGACGATTGGGAAGCTGGCCTACCTGCTCCGGCGTGAAGGCCGCCGCCCGCTGCTGGCCGCCGGGGACACCTTTCGGGCCGCAGCCATCGACCAGCTGCGACTCTGGGGGGAGTGGGCCGGGGCCGAGGTGGTCGCCCACCAGCCCGGCGCCGACCCGGGCGCGGTCGCGTTCGATGCCGTGCAGGCGGCACGCGCGCGTGGCGCCGGTCCCGTGATCATCGATACCGCCGGCCGGCTGCACACCCGAAGTGACCTGGTGGAGGAGCTGCGCAAAGTCCGTCGGGTGCTGCAGCGACTCGACCCGCAGGCGCCACAGGAGGTGCTCGCCGTGCTCGACGCGCACGTCGGGCAGAATTCCGCGCAGCAGGTCAAGGTCTTCCAGGAGGCCATCGGCCTGACCGGGCTCGCCGTCACGAAAATGGACGGCAGCGCTCGGGCGGGTGTTGTGCTTAGTATCGAAGCTGAGCTTTCGGTGCCGGTAAAGTTGGTCGGCATCGGCGAGGGCCTCGAGGACCTCAACCGATTCGATCCCGGGCAGTACCTGGACGCGCTATTGCGGATGGAGGATGCCGGATGAACCCCGAAGAGAACTCGCAGGCGTTTACCAAGCTGGTCACCGCCAACGGCCTGGCCGAGGCCGACGTCTGGAAGGCGGTCCTGGAAGCGTCCGGCATCCAGGTCTTTCTGCGGCACGAGGCAATGGCGGCCGTCATCCCGGAAACGGCGGGAGAGATCGCCGCCGTGGACCTCTGGGTCCCGCGAGAGCAGGCGGCGGAGGCCTTGCAGATCCTGCAGGAC
>VBFX01000266.1 GCA_005889395.1 Chloroflexota bacterium | reverse complement strand
CGGCCAGGCAGCTCGTGAAGCTCGGGCATGCGGTAAGGGATTCGGGCCGCCTTGATCTTGCGCTTGGCACGCACGATCCGTTGCGCCATCGTCGCTTCGGCCACCACGAAGGATCTTGCGACCTCCTCGGTCGACAGGCCGCCGAGCAGCCGAAGAGTGAGCGCCACCTGCGCTTCCGTCGAGAGTGCCGGGTGGCAGCACGTGAAGATCAGCCGAAGCCGGTCGTCCTCCACGGGTCCCACCTCCCTGGCCGTACCAGGATCGTCTTTCTGCGACAAGAGCACCGCGACCTCCTGGAGGAGCTCACGTCCACGCGCCTCGCGCCGTTGACGATCGATGGCCAGGTTGCGGGCAGTCGTCGTGATCCAGCCGCCCGGGTTTGGCGGGAGGCCGTCGCCCGGCCACTTGTGCAGGGCGACGGCGAACGCCTCCTGGACCGCATCCTCGGCGGCATCGATGTCACCGAAGGCTCGGATGAGGGACGCCACCGACCTGCCGTACTCCTCGCGAAAAATCCGGCTGACCACCGTCTCATCGACGGGGAGTGCCGCGTTGCCGTTCGCCTGGCTGTCAGCTCCGAACATCCACAAAGGGCCATACTTCGATCGGCCTCTGGATCGTCTTGGTGACTTTCGTCGCCCAGGCAAGCGCGGCGTCGAGATTGTCGGCCTGGATGATGTAGAAGCCACCGAGGTGCTCCTTCGATTCCACAAACGGACCGTCGGTGGTGAGCACCTCACCGTTGGACATCCGCACGACGGTCGCAGTATCGGGTTCGTGAAGGCGTCCCGACAGGACCAAGCTGTCCGAAGACTTCATCTCGGCCTCGAGGATGCCGATCTGCCTGAAGGACTCTTTCATCTCATCGTCGGTCATCGGCTCGCGGAGCTCGCCCGCGACGCTGTGAACGGATAGCAAGTAGTGCGCCATATGTTCCTCCTGGTAACGGGCGGGCCCTTGCCCGCCTCTCACCACACTACGAACGGACCTTGCCAGGATCGACATAGGCTAGCAAGGATTTGGGCGCGAAGGAGCCCGGCGGCCTGCGTCGTTATGCCTATAGAGATGATCGAGACCCACGGTGAGCAATCGGGCTGGTTCGATTGGCTCCAGCACGAAAAATCCCTCGTCCCGGAGCGGGCGGAAGATCTTGTCCTTACCTCAGTCGGCGTCTTGCAACTCAATGGACGATTTCTCTACCTCAAGCGGACGACTGATCTGGCCGACATCACCGCTGATGAGAGACGGATTGTGGAAGCGCTGACTCGGCAAGGGGACACGGTGTTTGTCGCCGTCGGCCCGGATCTCGCTCACGTTCGGCTCTCCTATCGCATGCCCGACCTGGAAAATGCAATTGCGTTCGATGCCGACGGCCTTCGTGCCCTTATCCGGCAATGGTTCGTCTGGGCGAGTACCACATAGGTCTGCTTGGCGGCTAGTGGGGGCGGAGACGGGGTGCGACCAGCCCGGTCTCGTACGCCATGACGACGAGCTGGGCGCGATCCCGGGCGCCGAGCTTCGACATGGCCCGGCTCACGTGCGTTTTGGCAGTCGCCGGGCTGACAAAGAGCTCGGCGGCGATCTCATCGTTGCTGTATCCGGCGGCCGCCAGCGCCATCACTTCTCGTTCTCTCTCGGTCAGGACCTTGAGGTCAGCCGCGGCAATCCGCCGCTGTTCGGGGCGACCGGCAAACTCAGCGATCAACCGGCGCGTCACCGCAGGGGAGAGGAGGGCGTCACCCCGGGCGACCACCCGAACCGCCTGCAGCAGCTCCGCGGGCTCGATGTCCTTCAGCACAAACCCGCTGGCGCCGGCTCGCAGCGCCTCGAAGACGTACTCGTCGACCTCGAAGGTCGTAAGGATCAGCACCCGTACTCCCGTCAGGCCTTTGTCGGCGACGATCCGGCGGGTCGCTTCGAGCCCGTCGAGTCCGGGCATCCGAATATCCATCAGGACGACATCCGGTCGCTGATCGCGGGCGATCGCGATCGCGTCCTCTCCGTTGGCGGCCTCGCCGACGACGTCCACATCCGGAGCCGAGTCCAGGAGCACCCGGAAGCCGGCTCGCACCAACGCCTGGTCGTCGACTAGCAGAACTCGGATCACGTTCCGCTACCGTTCGTTGGAAGCGATGCGCGGACCCGGAATCCGCGGCCGGGTTGGGGGCCGGCGTCGAGCTCGCCGTCCACCGCCACTGCCCGCTCGCGCATGCCGGCCACGCCGTGACCTTCTTGCCAGCCATTGCTGTCACTCTGCATGGCGGCGCCCCGACCGTTATCGCTGACCTCGATCACCACTCGGTCTGGCTGGTAGGCGACCGTCACGCGTGCCGATGCCCGGCCAGCGTGCCGGATGACGTTCGTCAACGACTCCTGGATGATGCGGTAGGCAGCCAGGTCGACCGCCGCCGGTAGCGGGCGGGCGGTCCCCTCGATGGAGGCCGTGGTTGGCACACCGGCCCGAGCTGCCGTGTCGACAAGCAGGTCCAGCTGGGCCAGGCCGGGGGCGGGCTGGCGCGACTCGACATCGTCGAACTGACGGAGGACGTTCAGGATTCCGCGCAATTCCCGCAGCGTGTCCCGGCTCGTCTCTTTGATTGTCAGAAGAGCGGACTTGGCCGTCTCCGGTCGTTCATCGATGACATGGGCCGCAACACCAGCCTGGACATTGATCGTGGAAATGCTGTGCGACACGACGTCGTGCAACTCGCGAGCAATGCGGAGCCGCTCCTCGGTGACGCGGCGCCGGATCTCGTCCTCACGGCGCTGCCTGGCGAAGAGACGTTGTGACGCAACGGCATAACCCACGCCGAGGAACGCGGAGACCGTGAGTGTGCCCAGTACCAGGGCGTTGAGCGAAACCTGACCGAAGCCGATCAGTTGCCAGGCGACGTAGCCGAGCACGGTCCCGACGCCGAGGGCGACCGTGCGCCAGGGGTGTTGCGGCGTGGCGGCCTTGAAGAGCGCGACCATGAGCGCCAGGTCGATCGGTGAGGACTCGAAGCCGAGTCCGTGAGAAATGAGCGTGGCGCCCAGGGCGACGCCGACGGCCGCCACCGGCCATCGCGGCGACAATGCGATCGAGCCCGCCGCCACCAGGATCAGGCTGTAGCCCAATAAGTTGAGCGGCCCGCTATGGGGATGAAAGCGGAACGAAAACGAGGCGATCGCCAGCAGCACGGCGGCCAAAACGACGACCTGGATGCCGGTGGACAGCCATCCACCGCGAATCGCCTCGCCCAGGCGTTTGCCCATGCTTGATACGCTACCGCGCGATTTGCCGAATTGCGTCATCCGTAGGTGGTATTGGCCTCAACCCTGGGAGTAGCGGTGGGCCGCACTACTGCTCGCATCGCCTAGCAAAAACTGTCAACCTCGGGCCGACGACAGTTACCTGGCACTGGCGGGACGATGAGCCCGTTGTCGTCGACCGCACATTGGAGGCTCAGAAGGTGCGCATCGAATCATCGGTAACGTCAGTTTCGTGGATCCCGGAGGGATCGGTGAGCGGCCTCGCACGGGTTCCCTTCTCGCTTGGGGTCACCCACTATGACGATCGCCCGCGGACGCGGCTGGGCGACATCGATGCCTTGCGTGCCGATCCCAACGTCCGCGAGGTCAATCGGCTGGAAGCGTGGATCGAGGTCCGCGATGGCCGCATAGACCGCAGTGGATACGGCCGCAACTCGGGCTTCGTGGGGTCGACCAGCCTCGATCTGGGTGTCACCCGGGTAACCGTTGCCGGGCGAGCTCGGCCGGTGCTGCGGCGCCGACCTCTGGTTTCTGCCCAAACGGCGCGTTTTGTGCAGACGATCGGCGGACGAACCGGCATGCCCTTCCCTCGGCTCACCGCTCGCCCACCTTTTCTCGCCTGGAACTCGTCGACGGCGTGGACCACGCTGGTCCTCACGCTTCACGCCGATGGACGAAAGGACGGGTGGTTGCTCGGTGCCAGCCCATTTCCACGCCATTTCCTTTACGACGAGGAGGGCAACCTGATGGGAGACACCGCGGTGACGGACTTTGGCCGGTGGTTCTCAACCCACTATGGGCGGGAAACGCCATGGGGTGGATACGACCTGGAGCCACTCGCGATCCGAGAGTTTTCTCCGGCACGCGAACAGGAAGTGGCCTGATGGACCCTGCGCATTTTGCTCTCTCTCAGGTCGGCTGCTATTTGAGAAAGTCGAGGGTAGCCGCTGCGAAAAGTGGCGAACTGAAGATGTTGTAGTGGGTTAAGCCCGGCAGGATCGCAAGCGCGTGCCCGCCCTTCGGCCGGCCTTCGCCCATCCAGCCGCCGTCCCGCAGGCCGCCATCGAGCAGTTTGAACACCTCGACGTAGTGGCTCGGCGGCGCCATGTCGGCATCGGCAGCGACGATGAGCGTCGGCACCTTGAGACCGCGGACCTCCTCCGTGAAGTCATAGTCCTTCGACATCGATTCGCCCATCTTGTTCAGTAACCGCGGGAAGTCTTCGGGGCGTGGCGCGACCCGTTGGTACAGCTGATACATCGGCGTGTCCTTCATGAAATCGGCGGCGGCCGCATTCACCTGGCTCTGCTGGGCCCGCATCTCTGCAGGGATCGCGTCAGGCCGGATGTTCGCCGACGCGACGACGAGCCGACGGACCTTCGCCGGATACTGCACCGCGGTCTGCAGCGCGACACCACCACCGAGCGAGTAGCCGACGACGTCTGGGCCGGCCAGCTCGAGGTGTTCGATCAGTGCAGCGATGTCGCCGGCCATGAGCCGGACATCGATCGGTCGATCGATGTCAGCGGTACGGCCATGTCCTTGGAGGTCGACGGCGATGACCTGGTGGCGCTCCGCGAGCAGTGGAAGAACTGACCTCGGCGTACTGGCCGGTGCCCTTCGTCGTGGTGGTCCAATCGGTCTTCATGCTTGTGCTCCTTTCGAGTTGATGGTAATGCGTGCCGAATATAAAGACTCCGTCCATGGCTCGAATTCATCGGACCCGTTGACCCGCTGTAAGTGCAAGCGCGACCGCCGCCATGCCCAGCTGCTCGGCGGCAAACCAGATTCGATGGGAGGAGTTCAGTCTCCGATAAGCGGATACTGAAAATGACATGAACGAGAACCTGAGCCTTGGCCGCATTGCGGGAATCCACGTGGGGCTGAACTGGAGCCTGCTGGTCATCGGCGCCCTGATCGCCTGGAGCCTCGCAACCGGGATTTTGCCGGCCGCCGCGCCGGGCTACACGTCCAGCGCGTACTGGACCGCGGGCGTGGTGTCTGCCTTCGTGTACCTGGCCTCGCTGCTTGCGCATGAACTCGCTCACTCCGTGGTTGCGATGCGACGCGGCGTCCGGGTCGAGGGCATCACGCTGTGGCTATTTGGCGGCGTTTCCCGGTTCAGCAGCGAGAGCAGCTCCCCCGGCGCGCAAGCGCTGATCACCTTCGTGGGCCCACTAACGAGCCTCCTACTTGGCGTGGTGTTTTTCCTCCTTTCGGTCGCGGTTGGCGGCGGCGCCAGCGCGGGCCTCGTGCCCGCCACCCTGGCCTGGCTCGGCTACATCAACATCCTGCTCGGGGTGTTTAACCTCCTCCCCGCCTTCCCGCTCGACGGAGGCCGAATTTTGCAATCGGTGATCTGGCTGCGCACCGGTGACCGGCTGCGTGCCACCAATATCGCCGCCCGCATCGGCATGGCCTTCGCCTTCCTGTTGATTGCCTACGGTCTCGTCACCTTCTTTGCGGCGGGCGGCCTGTTCGGTGGAGTCTGGTCGGTCTTCCTGGGCTGGTTCCTGCTGAGCGCCGCCCGGTCCGAACAGACCGGCGCACTGATCCGCCAGGCCCTCTCTGGGATCAGCGTCGCCGACGTGATGACGCCCAACCCCGTCCAGGCTCCCGATGACATCACCGTCGAGGAGGCGCTGCACGGCTACATTCTGACCTCGCGGCATTCGACTTTTCCAACCCATGATGCGGGGGGCCGCCTGAGTGGGCTCTTGACCATGGCCGCTCTCAAGCAGGTCGCCCCGAACGCGCGTAACACGACGCTTGTCAAAGAGGTCATCTGTCCGCTCGAGACGGTGTCCACGGCCAGCCCGGCTGACCCGGCCGCCAACCTGCTCGGCGCCTCCGACGGGTGCAGCGAAGGGCGCACCCTGGTCATCGACAACGGCCGGCTAACGGGCATCATCTCGCCCAGCGACATCAACCGGCTTCTGCAGAGGTCACTCTCGGGCCGCAACCAAGCACTGGCCCGCAGCGCCTAAACGGCAAGGGTCGTCGGCCACCGACCAGGTGGGCCATCCAGAACATCGGGTACTACCAAAGGGACGGCCGCTGCGGGCCGATCGGTGCCGCCTTCTGTAGGTTTGAGTCCTCATGACTCGCCACTTGCTCCTCCTGGCGGGGATAATTCTTCCGCTCGGGCTTGACACCTTCGCGCTGGCAGCCGCGCTCGGAGTGGCCGGTATTCCGGCCAACCGTCGTGGGCCGATCAGCGTGATCCTCGCCGCATTTGAGGCAGGCATGCCCATCGTGGGGTTCCTGATCGGCGGCGCAGTTGGTCACGTCATTGGGGATTTCGCAGGTTGGACGGCGATCGCATTCCTCGGCATTGCCGGGCTGTTCATGCTTCGACCGGGAGACGAGGCAAAAGAAGAAGCAAGGCTGAAGCTGCTCGCGAGGGCTCACGGGGTTGCCATTGTCGATCTGGGGCTGGCCATCAGCGTCGACGAGCTCGCCGTCGGATTCAGCCTTGGACTGCTGGGACTTCCGCTGGTCGTCGCGGTTATCTGGCTTGGAGTGCAGGCGTTCTTGGCTGCGCAAATCGGAATGCGCGTCGGATCAAGACTTGGCGATGAACTCCGTGAGCGCGGTGAGCAACTGGCCGGCGTCGTCCTGATTGGGATGGCGCTCCTGTTGCTTGTGCTCAAACTCGTGCAGGGCAACATTTAGTCGCAAGTCGGTGCTGAGGCGCCCGATGTCGAGCTCAGTCCTCAGCTCACCGCTTTCTTCACGAGCGCGCCGATCCTTGCCTCGTCGTCGGCGGTCAACTTCGTCAGAGCGAAGGAGGTCGGCCACATGGTGCCTTCGTCGAGGTGCGCCTGGTCGCTGAAGCCGAGCGTCGCGTACCTCGTCTTGAACTTCCGCCCGCTTTGGAAGAAGCAGACGACCTTGCCGTCCTTGGCATAGGCGGGCATCCCGTACCAGGTTCTCGGTGAGAGGGCTGGCCCGCTGGCTTTGACGATCGCATGGAGGCGCTTGGCTATGGCGCGATCCGGTGCCGGCATCTCGGCGATCTTCGCGAGCACGTCGCTTTCCCCGTCCGCCTTGTCCGCGGCCGCCTTCACCTCTTTGACGCGGTCCTTCATCGCGCCGCGTTCCTCGTCCGTGAATCCCGTCGAACGTCTTTTCGATTGCGGTGTGCTCTTGGCAGACGTCTGGGTGTCCTTCATTGGATGTTTCCTCCCGTGCGAGCATCGATCGGAACGACCCTCATGTTAGGGTGCCTGCCGAGGCGATGGCGTCTCCAAAATGCTCGAGCGCATGTGTAAGCCTCCTGTCAACCGCGAACTGTTAGAACCCCCGAAGCGAAAGTCGGTTGCCGTCAGGGTCGATGAAATTCGCGTACCCGCCGCCGTTGGGGTAAACGACCGGCTTCTTCTCCACGAACTCGACACCGAGTGACTTCAGCCGCTCGAAGTCGCCCTGGAGATCGCTCGTCTCGACGATGCAGGTACCGGGAATCGGCCCTGCAGTCGGATCCGCCTTGCCCGGCGTGCCCGGCCAGAGGACAAGCTGCAGATCCTGACCTTTGAGACCGACCGTTACGTACCGAACCCGGCCGGCGGGATTGTCCTCACGCTTCTCAAAGCCGAGGGTGTTGATATAGAAGTCGAGCGCCTTATCCTGGTCGCGAACGAACAGGGTCACGTACGTCACTTGCTTGAGCATGCTCTCCTCCTAGACTTGGCGCGAGATCGAAGCCAGCCATGCGCGGGATTGACCCAGATTGGTCTCAAAGGCCGAGGGCTGGATGTAATTGACGCGCCAGCCGTCGCTAAAGACCGACCTGATGTCAGCTTGAGTTACGCGTCGCGGTCCCCAATCGCCAGGCTCCTCATCGCTGAAGCACATCAGAAAATAGGTGCCGCCGCGCCGAACGACTCGCCCGAGGCTATCTCTGAAGTGGACACGGTCTTCGTCAGAGAACACATGAAACAGCCCCGAATCAATGACGGTGTCGAATAACTGCTCGGGCACGGCGAGGTCGAGCGCGTCGGCGAGCTCGAAACGAGCCTTGAGACCACGCCGTTTTGCTTTGGCCCGCGCCTTCCTGATCGCGGTCGGCGCGCCGTCGATTCCCGCCGCAACGAAGCCATGCTCGGCCAGGTATAGGACGTTTTCGCCGGTCCCGCACCCGATATCCAGGACCAACCCAGTGATCTGGCCGGTCTCGGCTAGCTTCATGATCGCGGGCTGCGAGCGGCCGATGTCCCATGGTGGGGTTCCGACGTAGGCGGATTCAAATAAGTCTGCAGGCATGGCTGGAAGTCCCCCCTAATCTAGACCGGCTTAGCTTGCAGTTTGGCATGGCCGCCACAGGCGATGAGCGGCTTCTCCACTGGAGCGCCGATCACGTTGAGCTGGAGATATGCCTCTCAGGGGGCGGCCACGAACCAAAGCGTTCGTTGAATCCACTCGTCGAACGACCCGCTCGCCTTTTGCAGTTCGTACCGGACCGGCCGCCGACGGTTCGGATTATGGTCGTCGCAAATCAGCGGCATACCAGGCTGCCAATCTGGCAGCGGCTGTCCGCAGACCTTGCAGCGGGGTTCTTCTTCGCGTGGAACTGGACGTTCACGGACGATGGTCTGGCCGGCGATTTCCGGTCGAGTCATTTCAGGCCCTGTGACCGACTCGCGTAATAGCCACGCCAGATCACCCGATAGATCGGAATCCAGCGCGGGATATCTCGCAGACCTGGGATCAAGGGGACCAGCATCAGGAGCAGGGTGAGGATCACCATCGTGAGTACCACCAGTAGGTCGGCGTTCGAGACGGCGTTAAAGGGGGGAACCTGGTACCAGAGCGTGTACAGCCAGAGCCAGGTCTGACCCGGATAGAGGCCAGTTTCGTTCATCATCCCCCACTGGGTTCCGGTCAGGCGCTGGTCCTGGGCGAGCCCGCCCAGGTAGCCGCCGTCATTCATGAAGAGCAGCGGCTTGGTGTAGTCGGTCTGGTAGAAGTGGTTGTTCGATAGGAGGAGGCCATCGAGCGCGCCGGTTTGGGCGAGCTGAAGGAGCCGGCTCATCATTAGCGGGATAGGCCCGTAGTCGCCGCTGGCGACGGTGACCTGACCGTTTGAGACTTTGGCGTCCTGGAGCGCCTTCGCATAGGCGTCGTGCCACTTGCCCTGCTGGTCGGCCGACGCCGCTTCGTAGGCGCCGATCGCGGTCGTCAGCTCGGAATCGTTGCCCGCCGCTTGTTTGAGTGGGTTGATGACGAAGTCATGCGGCTGGTCGACGTTCGCGTGGACGCCGGCCCAGGACTGGGGAGAGATCGGGCCGATCGACTGGACCGACCCGGTTCCATTGTTGTAGGGCGGACCGTAATCGGCCGTCGTGCTGGCGCCGGCCAGCTCATCGTTGGCGGTCGTCACAAAATCCGTTGGGTCGGCAGCCGACCAACTCTGGATCGTGACGGACGGTACGTCGGGTGATGACAGAAACATGGCAAAACCGAGGATCACAACCAGCGACACCACCATGGCGATGGCGATCTCTTTGAGGAGGTCATATGGGATGGTCCGAGCCACCGGCTCGTCCCTCTGAGCGGGCGTGGGTTGGGTGATCATTTGTCGCTCATCTCCCTTTGATGGTCACCGCGTTGCTATCGGCGATAGGCGGCACGACTCCCTTCATGCGGACCTGCACGATGTGTAGCGCGACGAGCACCGTGATTCCAATCGGCAGCAGCATCACGTGAAGGCCATACATCTGGCCAAAGTTCAGAACGTTGAAGAAGCCGCCGACGCCGATGGAGTTCACGGCATCCTTAGCGTTGACGGCGATCCACTGGGCGTCGAAGTTCTGCTGGGACAGATAGCCGGTGAAGGCGGCGACAATACTGACTCCGAAGGTCACCGCCCCGACCATCCAGGTCGGTGCACGGCCCTCCCGCCAGCTCGCCATGAAGTACTGACCCCAGAGATGCAGGACCATGAAGACGAAGAACACCTGCACGCTCCAGAAATGGAGGCTGTTGAAGAAGCGGCCGGCGCTCGAGAGGTGCCACCATTGGGGGCCGAAGAGCGCCAGGATGGTTCCGCTCAAGATCACCCAGACGAGCGCGGCAATCGTGACGACGCCAAAGACATAAACCCAGGAGCCGACCCAGAATGGCTGCCGATCCGGAAGGAGGTTCTCCCACGGCAATCTCCGTTCGAGCTGCCGGCGGGTGGCCGCCGTCCAACTGTGCCCCGATTCGTTGGTTACGTGCGTGCTCATGATTTCCTTCCCTTGTCGCCCGACGCGTGTCCGGGAAAGGGAAGCAAGAGCGCCGCAACGAAGAGCACGACCATGATCCCGATCAAAATGAGGTTCGGGTACGAGATGAGAATGAAGCCCCAGTGCAGGTAGCCAGCAGGTTGATCCATGGCTGCCACGCTACGGCGTTAGTCGGCAACCAGCTATTGACCAACGGCCCTTGTTCATCAGGACCTTGGTCCCTTAGGTGCCTCGCGTGCCCGCAGGCAAAAGAAAAGAGCCCCTCAGTTGAAGGGCTCATGGTCGGCTCGGTCGCAGGTTAGCAGCCAGAGGAAGACCTCGAACGCCAGGGCAACCAGGACGGCGAAGGCGGCCACGGCCAGCCCAATCGCTGCATAGAGCGCGTAGGTGCCGATCGTCCACCACCCATAGGCGTTCAGCAATAGCCCGCGAAGCGTCTCACCGCGGAAGAGCGTCTGCACCTGGCCGGCCAGCTTCGTATCGGTCGGATTTGCCTGCGCCTTGGTGCTCACCTGAGAGTAGGTCTGGCCGCCGGCGATTTCCTGGAGATGGACGCCGATGAAGTGGTTCGCATAGACCTGGGCCTGCTCGCCGGTCGTCAGCTGCTGGCCAGCGTATACGGTTATCGCCGCCGCGTCAGCGACCGGAAGCGACGTGATCGCCTTGCTTTCAGACGGCGGGAAGTAGATCTGTTGTGACGTCAGCTCCGTCGAAATCTGGTTGTGAATAAAGGAATTTCCCCAAAAAAGGAATCCCGCGCAGAACGCCAGGATGCCGATGAGGCCCACCTGGAGAACCACCACTCGCCACCGCATTGCCGTTGTCATATCACTCACCTCTTTGAAAATTTGCTTCGATTCCATCGTGACGGGCTCCCGCCGAGCCGTTCAGGACCAATGGTCCTGACCTCGTCATGACCTGCTGGCCCGGGGACGGGACCTTCGGCCTCAACCGGCGAGAGTCGAGCTGATTCCCGGCGCGAATGGTCGGTTACGCGGCGACGCGCCGCTGCCGCAGTACGCCGGCCACGCGCTCGACGAAGTCACGAACGGTGGCTTCCGCCACCCGGTGGAGGAGCGCACGATCGAGGGACTCGCCAACCAGACCGAACGGAGGCTTATAGCGCGCGCTCAGCCCGAGTTGGCTGAGGTGAGGGCCGAGCGCGGCGACCTCCAACTCGCCCTCGAGTGCTGGGAAGATTCCGCGCGGCCCGGTGGCCCGCCAGGTGACGGGCAGCCATGTGCGGCCGAGCGTGCGAACGGGTGCGCCCAGCTCGATCTCCACCCGCTTGCCAAGCTGAAGCGCGCCAACAGGGAAACCGACGTCCGCGAGCAGCTGATCACCATGTTCCTCCGCCGACGAGGCAAGCCCTGGAATCCACTCCGCCGGAGTGCGAAGCAAGGCCTCCTCGACCTTGGTGATCGGAAGGTGGAGTTCGACGTAGGCACGGAGGAACATGCTGCTCAGACATTACGGCCGGCACTCGCAGGATCGCAGAGTCGATAGTCCCGCGGTGTTCGGGACCATCGAGGCCGGCGCCCCGCAGGCGATAGCGCTGAGATATCGTCTACCACGATGGCGAAGCCCGGTCCAGCTGCCAAACGTCCACCGCGAAGCGCGCATCAACGGATCGACGCGCGAAAACCGTCGCCGCAGCAGCGGGCTCCCGCGGTGCCCATTGAGCATCTTCTTGAGGCACTGCCCGACGCGGTGGTGCTTGTGGACGCGGGTGGGCAGGTCGCGTATGCAAATGGCCTGCTCGAAACGCTCTCCGGTTATTCTCGTGGAGAGCTCTTCGGGCAGCTGATCGAGTTCCTCGTCCCTGAGCGCTTCCGCGAGCTTCATACGAAGCACCGGTTCGGTTACGTGGCCAACCCACGGGCACGGCCGATGGGCGTCAACCTCGACATCTATTTGCGGCGCAAAGACGGCACGGAATTTCCGGCGGACATCGCGCTGAGTCCGTTGCAGACCGACAGCGGCATGGTGGTCGTCGCCGCTCTGCGGGACGCGACGGAGCGAAAAGAGGCCCAGACGCGATTGCACCGACTGGCCGTGCTCGAGGATCGAGAGCGGATCGCCAAGGAGCTGCACGATGGGGTGATCCAGGCGTTGTTCGCGGTCGGCATGAACCTGCAGGCTACCGAGGCTAAGGCCGGCGATCCTGAAGCGGTGCGTGCCCGGCTCAGCGGCGCCGTCGACAGCATCGACGTGGCGATCAGGGACCTGCGCAACTACATCTTCGGCCTGCGCCCGGGTATCCTGGCCGACCGACAGCTCGACCAGGCACTCCACCTACTGGTCGAGGAGTTCCAGGAGAAGAGCGGGGTCGTGACGGCCGTGCAGATCGACGAGCGAGTCGCGGCGCAATTTGGAAACACGGCGACGCAGCTCGTACAGGTGACGCGGGAAGCGCTCTCTAACGTGGCGCGGCACGCCCAGGCGACCACGTGCCGAGTCAGCCTCCTGCAGCACGACGAGAGCGCCGTTCTCGAGATCGACGACGACGGCCGTGGGTTCAAGCCAGGTCGTGGCGGTTCCCGCGGCCAGGGCCTGCGCAACATGCGGGAGCGCATTGAAGCAATTGGCGGGACATTTTCCGTGGAGTCTTCCCCTGCCGAGGGGACAACGGTGCGCATCCGACTCCCGCTTTGACCGCTGGAGTTGAGACTTGCCTCGTGAAGGTGAGAACATGGCCGTCGTGAGTACCCTGCCGCTGCGGGTCATGATCGTCGACGACCATGAGGTGGTCCGCAACGGCGTCAGAGCGCTGCTCGAGGAAGCGGGCGGGATGTCGGTTGCCGGCGAGGCGGCCACGGTCAGGGAGGCCGTCGAACGGGCGGAATGGGCCCGTCCGGATGTCGTGGTGATGGACGTGCGGCTGGCCGATGGAAGCGGCATCGAAGCCACGCGCGAGATCCGTGCCAAGCTACCGAAAACGCAGGTCCTGATGCTGACCACGTTTGCGGACGATGAGGCCC
>VBFX01000265.1 GCA_005889395.1 Chloroflexota bacterium | reverse complement strand
GCACTTGCTGGGGAGTGTCGATGTGGGGGCCGTCTAGCAGACGATCATCCCGGTCACCGTTATGGGGCCGTTGGGTACAAGCCCTCCAGCCTGAATGTTCGCGGTCCCCCTGGACGGGACGTTCGCCGCGAGCGTTACGCCACCCTTGGCGCGGAATTCGGAAATCCCGTCGCTGGACTGTGTAAGCCACGTGTAATAACCGTTATCGCCGCTGTTGGGAGGCGTCACTCGGACGTAAACGTGAATTTGGCCTTCCCAATTGCCTGGCCCGGCCGGGTCGAAAATGTCAGCGTAGAAGGCGTCGCCATTCAAGGATCCATCTGCCGACAGATACGTGGCCACGTAGTCATTTGCCAAAGTCCCCACCCGTTGCTCTCGCCCGCATGTCGCCCGGATATTGACCACGTTTCCATTTCTGTCTCCCGACACGATGAGATATGACCCGGCTGGAGCTGAAAGGGTGGGGGTGGGCGTGGGGGTAGACGTGGGCGTGAGAGTCGTCTGCCAAGGGGTCGGCGTTGCGCTCGGCTCGGCGGCCGGTGTGCCGATGGCGCGACCGCACGCAGTCAGACATAACGCGGAGATGACCGTCATCAACCGGCGGTTCGACAAAGCGCCGCAGATCATGCCTTTACGGAAACGGCTCAGACCAGCGCTTTGTTACGGGGACAGGTCAGGCGGCAAAGCGATCCATAATCCGGGAGTAGAGTCCCTTGAATGCTGCAGGTTGAAGCCAGCTGCGAGGCCACGAAACTCAACACATAGTCGACAGATGTCCCAAGACATGCTGGACACACCGAAAGGAGATTTCCGGATGGGATTGGAGCCTCCGTAGACTCTCCAATGTGGCTGGTCGGACGCCCATCGGGACGTTCCCACGCCTCGGGTTCCGTCTGGCTCGCGTTTGCGTGTCTGACCTGGACGATTGCGTCATCGGCACTCTCGCCAGCCCTGTTGCATCGCACGTGCGGGGCGTAGACGGGAACCGCGCACCATGAAGGTTTGATGCACCCGGGATCTGCTGCCGACATTGGGCCAGCCTTGTCCGAAACCAATCGAGGTCATCGACGGAGCTGGGGCGGTAGGATTCGAACCTACGTATGGCGGATCCAAAGTCCGCTGCCTTACCACTTGGCGACGCCCCAATGGTTCCGGGTCGCCCACAGTATAGGGTCGCTCCCTCTCGTCTAAACGGATTGGAAGGGCATGGCGTTTGGTTGATTCACCCGTTTAGACAGCTGGCGGCGTCTACATAGACGAGACCATGAAAACAGCCCACGTTACAAGCCGAGCCGTGCGGATCATCGCTGTTTCGTTTGCCTTGACGCTGGTCGGGTGCGGAGCCAACTCGGCAACGTTAGGGCCGTCCAGCCCTACGGCGACGCCGAGCGCCACCTCATCACCGACGGCAACCCCGAGTCCGCAAGACAGCGCCAGTCCTACTGCTGCGCCGACCTCGCAGCCGACGCCCCAGCCCTTGCCGGTCTTTTCGTGCGCGGATGCGAGCGGCGGTGGCACGGCATCAGAAGTCGTGGCCGTTCGCATCGGCCAGCATGACGGCTACGACCGCCTTGTCATCGAATTCAACGGCCCGATTCCCGCCTACTCGGTGAAGGGCCGGAGCGGAACCTCATTCACGACCAGCCCGAAGGGCCAAACCGTGACCCTGGGCGGAACGAACGGAGTCCTGATCGTCATGCATTCCATCGTCAACTGGACGTCATATTCGGGGCCGTACGCTTTCGAACCGAACTTCCCCATCCTTCGCGAGGCGCGACAAATCGAGAACTTCGAAGGGTACCAGCAGTGGGCTCTCGGAATCCAGGGCACTCCGTGCATCCGAGTGACGACACTGACCTTACCGTCCCGGCTGGTTGTCGACGTGGCCGCGACCCCTTAACCGCAAGCGGGGAGGGGATCGATCTAGCGCGGCATCGACGTCGTGATGTTGTGCCACAGCTCGTGGACCGATTGCCCCATTAACGTCAGGGCACCGATGACCACGAGCCCGATCAGCATGAGGATCAGGCCATATTCGGTATAGCCTTGCCCGCGCTTGAGCCTCTTCACCGCGGTTCCCTCGTCAGGCCGCGGGCTCCTGCGGAATCCGTATCCAGCCTTCGCGAATGCCGCGCGAAACCGCCTCGAGCTTGGAATGCACGTTGAGTTTCGACAGGATGTTCTGCACGTGGGTCCGCACGGTGTTGGGCGACATCTTCAGCGTCTTCGCGACGGACTCGTTGTCGTGCCCCAGGGAGAGCTCGCGCAGCACCTCAAGCTCGCGCGGCGTCAGCGGCGTGGCCGGTCCCGGTTCATCCTTCTTTTGCAGACCGCGGAGCAGCCGCGCCAGCATGTAGGGGGCGATCAGCGCCTCTCCCCGAGCCGCGCTGCGCACCGCCTGCACCACCTGGGCGGCGGTCTCGTGCTTGCTCAAGTAGCCGGTGACCCCGGCTTGGATCGCCGACTGCAGCACGGACTCTTCTTCATCGCTCGTCAGGATCACGACCTGCGTCTGGGGACGCCCCTTCTTGATGGCGGCCGCCGCCTCAATCCCCGAGCCGTCCGGCATGTGGACGTCGAGCAGGACCACGTCGGGGCCGAGTGCCCGGGCCGCGTTGATCGCCTCCTGAACCGTCCCACCCTTGCCGACTACCTCGATGTCGGCCTCGGTTCGAAGGATGGTGGCTAGGGCGTCGCAGAAGACGGCGTGGTCGTCGACGACGAGGACGCGGATGGCTGCCACAGGGGTAGAACGAAGCTGAAGGCCGAGCCCTTGCCCCATTCACTCTCGACTGCCATGTGGCCGTCGTGGGCCTCCACGATCGAGCGGGTGATAAAGAGGCCCAATCCAGACCCCCCGATGTTGATCGCCCGCTTGTCGAACAGCCGGGTGAATTTGTTGAAGAGCTTCGGAAGGTCCTCATCGCGGATGCCGATCCCCTCATCGTGCACCGAGACCTTCGCCTCGCCCTCTTTGGTGGGCGCGGCGATGACGGCGATATTGCCTCCCCGGGGCGAGTACTTGACGGCGTTGTTTAGCAGGTTCAACAGCGCTTGCTGTAGCCGGCGGCGGTCAGCGCGGACCAGCAAGCCGGGCTCGACCCGCACCCGCATCGGATAACGGCGCTGGTCAACAGGAAAGAGATCAACCACCTCCTTGACGAACTCGGCCAGGTCCAGCTTCTCGAAGTGGTAACTGAACTGATTGTTCTCGATGCGGTTGACGGCGGCGAAGTCCTGCACCAGGTCGGTCAGGCTGGCGGCACTGCGATGAATCCCGTCCACCAGCGCGCTGCGGGTTTCCTGGTCGAGCCGGTGCTGCTGGGTCAGCAGCGTTTCCGACTGAGTCTTGATGCTCGCCAGCGGCGTCTGCAGCTCGTGCGCCACCATCGAGATGAAGTCAGAGCGGACCTGGTCGATCTCTTCCAATCGCTCGACGCGTTCTTTTTCCAGCGCCTCGCGACGGCGGGTCTCATCGAGCTGGGTGGCGCGCTCGATCGCCGTGCGCAGGGCGCGGTCCAGGCGGGTCCGCACGTCGCCGACCAGCAGGCCGGCGACGAGGGCAACGAAGAGGAAGAGGAAGACCCGGCCGATGACGAAGCCCGGCGGTGGCGACACCGTGGCAAAGCCGGTAAGCCCTCCGATCACGACGTAGAGCAGCGCGACGACGATCGCGGTGGCGAGCGAGCCAGGCAGCCCGAGCCGGACCGCCGAGGCGATGATCAACAGGTAGAAGAGCAGCGAGAAATCGGTTGGCGCGCCATAGCCGCCCGAGAAATAGAGGATGCTGGTCGCGACCAGGAGGTCGATGCCGGTGGTGAGAAAGCCAAACCAGCGCCCCGGTTTGTAGCCTCGTACGAGGACCACCGACACCACCAGGTTGACCAGGCCCCAGCCGAAAAGGATGGTGTCGACGACGAGGACCGAGGCCTGGGAGTTCCGGTTGCCGAAGTGATTGAGGATGACGGCGGCGGCCAGCACCACCCAGCGCCCCACCACGGTGATCCGTTCGGCGCTGGCCATGACCGCCGCATGGCTGTCCTGGACGACGAGGGAGGAATCGCCCGGCGCGGGCTCAGGGGCCGCCACGGCCGTATAACGCGTTGCCGGCCCGGGTCCAGCGATCGGCCGCCCAGAGAATGCCGAGGAGCGCCCAGAACTCCAGGCTCAGGTCGTTCTTGAAAAAGGGCACATCGACGATGCCGTGGACGACCATGGCGACCAGGGCGAGTATGACGCCGAGATCGTAGGGTCGCCACGGCGCCGGGTGCCGGCGCCAGCCGCCCCAGCCCAGGATGAAGGCCCGGACGGCCAGCCAGGCGAAGGCGGCGAGCCCCAGCAGCCCGGTCGTTGGCCAGAAGTTCAGCACGATGTTGTGCGGGTAGATGACTCGTGTCAGGTCCTGCCAGTAAGGTCCCATCGCCTGCTCGTAGTTGCCGAGTCCGATCCCGAACAGCAGGTGATGACTCAGCATGCGCAACGTCTGCCCCCAGATGCGGATGCGAAAGTCGAGCGTGTTCCCCGGGAGCGGATGCAGCTCGTAGGCGATGCGCTGCCGGATCAGCGGGACCTGGCTGACAGCCAGTAGGACGAGGATGGCGCCCGGCACGAGGACCTTTGCCCAGCGATGCGAGAGCGCCAGGCCGACGCCGAGCACGGCCAGTGCCAGATATCCACCCCGAGAGAAACTCAACAGGCAGGCCGGAAGCGCCAGGGCGAGAAACAACCCGCTGAGCCATCGCTCGGCACGGCCTCGCCCGTGCAGCAAGATGGCGCCGGCCACCGCAATCAGGGGGATCAGGTAGAGCGCCACCGCGTTGGCGGTCTGGTAGATGACGACCGGTGGCGTGGTCATGAGGTCGAGCACATGGTGGCGAACGGCATCCAGCACCACCGCCGCGTTGCTGACGGCTACCACCGCCCCGCCGGCGGCAAAGCCGAGAAGGACCAGTCCAGCCCGTCGCGGCGTGTTCGCGATCGCGGCCAGGATCAGCGCGAAGGCGGCGGGCTCGAGGAAGTAGGCACGATACAGACCGAGGGCCGCGCGATGATCCGCGGCCACGATCACCGAGATGGCGCCGGCAATGATAAATAGGACGGCTGGGGCGGTGAGCGGTCCCCGCCACTCGATCGGCGAGCCCTGCCGGATCGTCTCGACGGCAAAGACGGCGATCGTGGCGAGGATTGCCACCTCGAGTAATGTCGTCGGCAACGGTCCGACGTGCCAGCGGATCACATAGGCCGGGGCCAGGGCGCCGGCCAGGGCGACGGCGAGTAACGAATAACGGTATCGGCCCTCGATCCAGCGCGCCGCCGGGACCGGCTGCGCTCGGGCTTGGGTCATCGCCTCGTCAGACGTGCGCGATAATCCTATGGATCGCTCACCATGAGGCTGGTTTGACCGTAAGGGGGATCGGCTTCGACGCGCGCCTGATCGGGGCGCTTGGCATTGGTCGCTATATTAGCGGGCTGCTTCCGCAACTGGCGCAGCTTCTCGGCGACCGGCTGACGGTCCTCGCCAACCGCCAGGATGCGGCGCTGGTCCGTGCGTTGATCGGCGGGTCGTCCCATCTCTTGACGGTCAATGCGCAGCCCTACCGCCTCGCTGAACAGTCAGTCCTGCCGCTCACCCTGCTCCGCGCCGACCTGGCGCTGGTGCACTTCCCCCACTACAACCTGCCGCTGATCAAGCCGGGCCACTTCGTCGTGACCGTCCACGACCTCTTTCCCTTTCAGTTTCCCGAGATCCACTCCGGGCCGCTGCCTCGCAGCGTGAACCAGATGCTGATGCGCAATGCCGTCCGGCGGGCGTCGCGGGTCATCACTCCATCCCGGGCGACGGCGCTCGCGGTGAAGCAAAGCTTCCCTCGCTCGGCCGATCGCGTCGTCTCCCCGCCCGCCCTACGTGTTCTATCTCGGCCAGTGGAAAGCCTACAAGAACCTGCCGATCCTGCTCGAGGCGTTTGCCCGAGTGCGACGCACGCATCCCAGCAGCCAGCTCGTCATCGCCGGCGACGATCCGCGTCACCCCGAGGTGCGACAGCGGGCGGCGGCGCTCCCCGAGGGATCCGTTGTCTTACCGGGTCGCCTTCCGGAGAGCGCCGTGCCCGAGCTCTATCGCGGCGCGGCCCTGGTCGTCCTCCCCTCTCGCGCCGAAGGCTTCGGCCTGCCGGTGATCGAGGCGATGGCGTGCGGGGTCCCGGTGATCTGCAGCGATCTGCCGGTCCTCCGTGAGATCGCCGATGGCATCGCGACCTTCTGCGACCCCAACGACCCGGCGGCCTTCGCGGATGCCATCGCGTCCACGCTCGATGGACCGAACAACAGCGGCCGCCGCCAGCTGGGCATCGATCGAGCGCGGGCGTTCACCTGGGAGCGGGCCGCCCGCCAGACGGTAGAAGCCTACGAGCGAGCGATCGGCGTTCCGCTAATAGGCCCGGCGCTGGAAGAATACCCGGGCCCCCGTCAGGATGAGGATCTTCAGGTCGAGCGCTAGCGACCAGTTCTCCACGTAATAGATGTCATACATGGCCCGATCCGCGAAGGCCTCGCCGCCCCGCAAATCGTTGACCTGGGCCCAGCCCGTCAGTCCAGGTCGCACCTGGTGGCGCTCCAGATAGCGCGGGATCTCTTCCGTAAAGCGCTCCACGAGGAAGATCGGCATCGGACGTGGCCCGACCAGGCTCATGTCGCCCTTGAGGATGTTGAAAAGCTGGGGCAGCTCGTCGAGGCTGAGCCGGCGCAAGACCCGACCCACCGGCGTCGCGCGATCGTCGTTCGGGCTGGCCACGACCGGCCCCGTCTGGGCTTCGGCATCCGGGATCATCGAGCGGAATTTGTAGACGGTAAAGCGCCTGTCGTGCAGCCCCACGCGGGGCTGGCGGAAGAGCACCGGCCCGGCGGGCGAGGTGAGCTTGATGAGGATGGCGATGACGAGCATGAAGGGCGAGGCGATGACCAGCAGGACGGCGCTGACGATGATGTCGATCGCCCGCTTCAGCACCGCGGCGGGTCCGCGCAGCCGGCTGCGGCGAATGCCTACCAGCGGTAATCCGTCGATGGCATCGACGGCGGCGCGCGTACTCATGATCTCGAGCAGGTCGGGCACCAGCTTGAACTCCGCCTGAAGATCGTCGCAGGCCTTGATCAGGTGGAGGATCTCCTCGTTGCTGGCGCCCGGCACGCCGACGAAGACCTGGTTGACGCTCAACGCGGGAATCATGCGTCGAAGGTCTGCGATGCGACCAACCACGGGCGCCCCGGCGAAGCTGCTCCCCACCTCGAGCCGGTCGTCGAGAACACCGGTCACCTGGAAGCCGTATTGCGGGAACATGGCCATCCGCTGGATCAACAGTTGGCTGCCGGTGCCGGTGCCGACCATCAAGACGCGTTCGGTACCGATGCCCCGGCGACGCAGGCGCGTCTCGTACTGGCGCAGAAAGTAGCGCTCGACGGTCATCAGCACGAAGGCGATGATGACCGTATAGGCAAGCGTGAGCCGCGCGTATTCGAAGCCACGATAGAGCGACATGCCGGCAAGGATGAGCATGGCGGCGAGCGCGCTGCCACTGCCCATCGTGAAGAGCTGGTCAACCAGCGTCCGCCCGCGCCATGAGCGGTATTGCTGGTTGACGGCCAGGGCGAAGAGGTAAATCGCGACCACGACGGGGATGGCCCCCAGGTAGGGCCCGAAGGCCAGCGGCTCCTTGACCACCTGCGGGATGCGGTCCAGGTGATAGCGGTATTCGTAGGCGAGGATGACCGAAAGGCCGGCGATCAGCGCGTCGCCCAGGATGAGCGCCAGCGGCAGCCAGTTGGGACGGCCGAAGATCGCCGCCGGCGCCGCCGTCGGTTTCTGGACCTGGACCGCCTGGCTCATTACCTCAAGCCTACCCTCCCCCACCGTACCCTCCCCCAGAGGGGGAGGGGAACTGATCGGCTCGGTCATCAGCGGCTCGTGACCCGCTCTCGCATACTGCGATGCGCCGACATTTCCACCGAGTCATCCAACGGTTCCAAACGGGAAAATCCACGCCGCCGTAACGCTCTCGACAGCAAGAGGTCGGCGAGGTGGGGGTTCTTCGGCAGCAGGGAGCCGTGCAGGTAGGTTCCGAAGACGTTTCCCGATGCGACCCCCTCGAAGCCGTCTTCGCCGTTGTTGCCCGCGCCGCGCAGCACCCGGCCGAGTGGCTGCAGCCCCGGCCCAAGATAGGTCTTGCCGCTGTGGTTTTCGAAACCCACGAGC
>VBFX01000264.1:2162-13525 GCA_005889395.1 Chloroflexota bacterium | reverse complement strand
TGTCCGTGACCACGACGTCGGCGCCCGCGCGCGCCAGCGCCAGGCAGTCGGCGCGGCCTAGCCCGCGCGACCCGCCCGTTACCAAGGCGACTTTCCCCTTCAGGTCGATCATGGCTAGCTCGCCTTCCGGATCTGCGGCTTCGGTTGCTCGCGGCTCAGCGGACGTCGCTCGCCCGAGATCGCCCTCGAGATCACCAGCCGCTGAATCTCGGACGTCCCTTCCCAGATCTGGTAGATCTTGGCGTCGCGCATCCACTTCTCGACGGGATACTCTCGGATGTAGCCGTTTCCGCCGAGCACCTGGACGGCCTCGAGCGTGACCTGCATCGCCATGTCGGCGGCAAAGGCCTTCGCCATACTGCCCTCGGCGCGCGTGAACAGCATGTTGTTCTGCGCCATCCAGCCCGCGCGCCAGGTGAGGAGGCGCGCCGCGTCGATGTTGATCGCCATCTCGGCCAGCTTGAAGCCGATCCCCTCGTGCTTGATGATCGGCTTGCCGAAGGCGACGCGTTGCTGCGCGTAATCGAGTGCGTATTCGTACGCGGCGCGGGCGATGCCCAGCGAGCCGGCGGCAACCGCGGGCCGCGAGTATTCGAGCATCTGCAGCGCACCCAGTGCGCCGGGACCAGCATCGGGATCACCGGGCTCGCCGCCCAGGCGATTTTCGGTTGGCACGAAGCAGTCCTGCAGGATGACCTGGGCCGTGTGCGAGGCGCGCACCCCGAGCTTCCTTTCTTTGCGGCCCATGCTGAGGCCCTTGTTGCCCTTTTCGACGACGAACCCCGCGATGCCGGCGGCGCCGATGCTGGGATCGGTAGTGGCGAAGATCACGTGCAGGTCGGCGATGCCGCCGTTGGTAATGAACTGCTTGGTGCCGTTGAGAAGATAGCCACCGTCGCCTTTCTTCGCCGTGGTCGCGATCGCCATGGCGTCGCTACCGGTGCCCGGTTCGGTAAGGCCCATGGCCCCCACCACCGGGCTCTTGGCGCTGCAGAACTCGCGGATCCACTTCTGCTTCTGCGCCTCGTTGCCCATGGCGAGAATCGCCGTGGCGGCCAGCCCGGTGCCCGTGATCGCCACCGCGATGCCGGCGCAACCCCAGTGCAGCTCTTCGGCGATCAGCATGTTGGAGATCACGGCCACGGAAAGTCCTCAGTCTCGTCATAGTGCGCGGCCACCGGCCGGATCTCCTTCTCGGCAAATTCGTGGGCGAGGGCCTTGATGTCTTCTTGTTCTGGGGTCAGCGTGAAGTCAAGCGGCATCAGTACTACTCCTTTGGGGCGGGAACTCGGCCTCCGCCACACCTTTGTTGAAGACGCGTTCTCCGCGTTGGTTGGTCACGACAAGGTTGATCACGATGCGTCGTGTCGCATCGTCTTTCGATGCGATGGTTCCCGAACATGTCACGTCGTCTCCGGGGACGACCATCCCGGCAAAACGACCCTGCAGCCGCTTGAGCAGCGAACGGTCACCCAGCCAGTTGGTCACCATCTGGTTGGCGAAAGCCATCGTGAGCATCCCATGGGCGATCACGCCCGGCAGGCCGGCGGAGCGGGCGAAGGTCTCGTCCAGGTGGATCGGATTGCGATCGCCCGAAGCCTCCGCGTATTGCCGGATCTGTTCGACCGTCACATGCTTGGTCAACGACGGCAAGGCTTGCCCCGGGCTGACGTGCTCGAAATCCAATGTGCTCATTGTTTTCATGGCTTGCGGATGATGAACAGCGCGGTGCCGTCGGAGACCGGTTGGTCCTGCTCGTCGACGGCCTTGAGCTCGAAGGTAACCAGCTCCATGTCGCCGCGCGAGTTGATGGCGGTCAGCCGCCCCGTGGTGCGGATGCGATCGCCCGGGCGGACGGGCCTCTGGAAACTGAATCGTTGTTCGCCGTGCACCAGGTGCGCGACGTCCAGTGCCACCTCCTGGTCGGTCCAGAGCTGCCAGAACGCATCGAAACCGTAGACCATGGCATAGGTCGGTGGCGCGATCAAGTCGCCGTCGTCCCGCTCATCGCCGACGGCCGCCATGTAGTCCCGGATCGATGTCTCCGTGACCTGGTAGGGCGCCGTCGCGTAGCTCCGGCCGACCCAGCGCGCGTCGGTCACTACTGCAACAGCCCCTGGAGTTTCATCGCCAGCCCCATGTCGCCCTTGACCTTGAGCTTCTGCTGCATGAAGGCCGTCACAGGATTCAGCTTGCCGGTCGCGATGTTCATCCAGTCATCCGTCGTCGCGATGAGTGTCGTGTTCGGGCTTTGTGCCGGTCCCTGGATGAGTTCGGGGGCGCCGTTGGCGATCTTCAGTGTCCACGATTCGCCACTCAGGTCGAACTGGTAGGTCGCATTCAGACCCGCGGACTTCTCGGGATGCGACTTGATGCGATTCTCGATTTCGGCGAACACTTCTTTGGCTTCAGGCATGGGTGCCTCCTTCTTGTGCTAGCGGGGTTGCGATTGATGCGGCGCCGTCGAGGAACAGGCTGGCGCACGCCCGCGCCAGGGCTGCGGCGCTCATCGGTGGTTCGTCTCTGCGCTGAAAGTGCCGCCAGTACGCGACCTGAGCGGCCATCCCCAGCAACGCGAACGCGGCCACCGCCGTTGCCCCCACCCCCAGTTCGCGAAGCGTCGGCTCAAAGGCCGTGGCGAGGGTTTGGTGGAGCTGGGTTTGGCTGGCTTCGAAGCTCTCGTCGATGCCCAGCCCCTCGGTCGTCAGCCGGCGGTTCCATGCCGGGTAGTCCTCGTAGAACTCGAAGTAGGCGCGGAGCCCGGCCTCGAGCCGCACGCGGGCATCCGGCTCATCCCTGGTAACCCAGTAGATGCGGCGGCGCAGCAAGGTCGCCATTTCGCCCTGCAGGGCCGCGAACACGCCCTTCTTGTCGGCGAAATAGAGATAGAACGCGCCCTGGGAAAGGCCGGCGGCCTGCACGACCGTACTAACGGCCGTGCCGTGATAGCCGTCGCGCTCGAAGACCCGGCGGGCGGCCTCCAGCAGCTCCCCACGCCGCACCCACTGCCGCTCGGTCAAGGGCGACTCGCTGGCGGTGCGGCTACTGACTGACACGTCAGTCACCATGCTAGCAGGTGCTCCGACAGGCTGTCCAGCGGCCACATCGAATTCGAACCGCGGCTAGCGGACGACCACGAAGAACCGTTCGGTCGCCCGGTCGGCCTGGCTCGACGCGGTGAGGATCACGGCCTTGACCGGGTCCACGTTGGCCGACAGCGCGCTGCCGGAGCCAAGTCCGGCCTGGGATCCGAATGGCGATTTGCGGATCGCAGCCGCCAGCTTGGCGATGTCCAGGTAAACGATGCCCGACGGGCTGGCCAGCGACGCGTTGCTCGCGGACTTGTAGGTCGCGTCGGAGGCGATGCTCGCTCCACTCTTGTGGGTATCAATGATCGCTTTGACTTCGGCCGGCGTGGACGCGAGGATGCCCATGCCGTCGAGCACGGCGTACGAGGGGCTCAAGGCGCTGGCACCCAACCCGCCCAACGCCGGGGAGGTCCAGGTGGTGATCACGACGCCTCGATAGGTGGTGGTCGTGACGTGGCCGGCCGTCGGCGCGGGCGTTGAGCCGAAGCTCGAGCCGGCCGCGCCCTCCGCCAGCACCAGGAGCTTGGCGAAGAACGCGTTCATGCTCTTGGCGTCATTGGTTCCCAGGAGGATGGCGCCCGCGGGCAGGCCGCTGCCACTGAACTCGACCTCCAGCCCGGCATCGCCGGTCAGATGCGGCAGGAGGCCCGCGGTACCGGTCAGGCCGATCGAATCGGTGGCGGCTTTGACCGACGCCTGGTTGCCCGATTGGTCGAGCGCCGCCTGGATCGTTCGGTTCAGGCCGGTGATGGCGAGGAATCCCTCGCTGGTCTGGGGAATCCACTTGACCACGACGTCGGCCTTCCCCGCGTGCGCGAACGCGTCACGCGTTGCGGGCGACAATTTCGATTGATCGACCTTCACCAGGATATCGGCCAGAATGCCATCACCGTTGGCCGAGAGCGTCGCCCCAATTCCCTGCAACGCGTCGACATCGTTCAGGTTCTTGAGCGCGAGGCTAACGGCCGGCGTGGTCGCCATCTGCTTCTTTACGCCCGCGACCAGCGACCTGCCGTTCACGTAAAGGTACCCAAGCCGGTCCGCGGGCAAGGCGGCGAGCGTGGCTTTGAAGTCACTCGAGTCGATCAACTTAGCCGCGCGACCCTGGTCGGTGTCGATGATCTCGTGGATCTGCACGCTGGTGGTGGCAAAGACCACGACGTGATCGACGAGGCTATAGGCCGCGGTCTGTGCGGACTTATCGGTCGGCGTCCCGACCGAGATCGTGATGCCGTTGTAGGTCTCGTCCTTCCACTGGAACTTCGTGCCGTACTTGCTCGCGCGCAGCTTGGCGAGCATGGCCTTGGCCTTCGTGTCATCACGAGACGCGATGTAGACGGCGGCCGGGCTATCTTTCGCGCTTGTCAGGTTGAGCTTGGCGCTAACGGCAACCTGGGGACCCAGCCAGGGCTGGACGTCGGTGCTAAACGAAAATCCCGAGTCCTTGAAGGCCAGGTCGAGCTTGTCCGTGATGGCCTTGTCCGTCTTGTAATCGGGGAAGCTGTGCACCGCGCGCAGCAGGTTGACCTTCTGCGCCACGGAGGGATCGAGGTTCGCCACCGCGATCACGTCCGCGCTCGCGGGCACCATTTTCTCGATCGTGGACGTCTGCTTGGCGAGAATCAGGACCGCGGCCGCGCTCACCGCGCCGAGGGCGAGGACCGCGCCGGCCGGAATCAGCAGGCGCCGGTGGCGGAGAAACCAGGATTGCGGTGCCGCCGCAACGACGAGAGCGGCCGGCGGTAGTGGCTGCCCGGAATCGGGCTGCGGAGCCGGCGTCAGGTCGCCTTCGATACTCATCCAGGGGATGCCTCACAGCATCAACTCCCCCGCTTCGGGCAACTTGTTAGCTGCGCGTGGTCGTTGCCGGGGCGTTGCCGAAATGCAACTTGGCGAGGGCCTGCATCTCGTCGGGAGAGAATCCCGTGCTGCGGCCGGCCTGGTACTGCCGCTCGACCTCGCGGTGGATCGCCGCCACCCGGGCGTCGTCTTTGCGCAACTGGGCCACGCCCTTCAAGCCCCGCGTCGTGTTGACCCAGTAGGCGATGCCGGCCAGCCCCGACCGGTCGTTGACGGTGATGCCGAGCGGCCGGTCGAGAATGCGCGTCGTGTCGAAGATGTTGTAGATCTCCTCGTTCTTGAGCAGGCCGTCGGCGTGGATGCCGGCGCTGGTCACGTTGAAGCCGGCGCCGGCGAACGGATAGTTCGCGGGCAGCGGCGTCCCCAGCTGGTCGCGGAAGTAGGCCGCGGCTCTGGTGATGGCGGTGGTGTCGACGCCTGGCGTCTCGCCGCGCAAACCGGCGTGATCGATGATCAGCGCTTCGAGTGGCGGGTTGCCGGTCCGCTCGCCGAAGCCGAAGAACGAACCATTGGCGGCGGCGCAGCCATAGAGCCAGGCGGCGACGGTGTTGACTTCGCCGCGATGGAAATCATTGTGCCCGTGCCATTCGAGGTGCTCGGGCGCGACGCCGAGGCTGTTCGTGAAGAAGCGCACCAGCCGCGGCACGCCGCGGGGCAGGGCGGCTTCCGGCCAGGGCAGGCCGAAGCCCATCGTGTCGCAGAGCCGGAACTTGACCGGCACACCCGCCCGGCGGCCCAGCTCCTGTAACGACGCGACGAGCGGCGCGACGAACCCGTCCAGGTCGGCGCGGGTCAGGTCCTCAAGGTGGCAGCGGGGACGCAAGCCGGCGTCGATCACGGCGCTGACGACCCGCGCATAGTCGTCGGCTGCCTGACGGCGCGTCCGGTTCATCTTGAGGTAGATGTGGTAGTCAGAGGCTGAAACCAGGATGCCGGTTTCCTTGACGCCGGTCGCTTGCACGGCCCTGAGATCGTCCAGCGACGCACGCATCCAGGTCGTGATCTCGGGCCCCGGTCGCTCCCGGCACGCAGCAATCGCCTCGCGGTCGAGCGCGGTGTAGGCGAAGAACTCGGTCTGCCGGATCACCGGGCCTCCCAGTTGGTTCAGCAGGTCGTAGAGATGGACGATTTGCTCCACGCTGTAGGGCGCCCGTGCCTGCTGGCCATCCCGAAAAGTCGTGTCCGTGATCCAGATGTCGGAGGGCAGGGCCAGCGCCACGGCATCCGCCTCGAAGCGGATCGGCGGGATGCGGCTGTAGGGAAAGTCCTGGCGCAACAGATTCGGCTCGACGCGATCCAGCACGCCTCATTGTATGCATATATTGATTTGTCTTGCAATCTGTTGACTGCAACCATCAGTTCACGTACGCTTGGCTGACGTGATCGAGATTCACGGCGAGGCATACCTGAGCGCGGCCGAGGCATGCGACCTCCTTGGCATCAAGCCGGCGACGCTCTACGCCTACGTCAGCCGGGGTGTCCTTCGGAGTTACCGACAGGGCATCAAGCGTACACGGCTCTATCGCCGCGGCGAGCTGGAACGAGTGCTCCACCTCCGGCCCAGCCGCGGGTTCTCTCCCCTCCCCCACGCCTCCGACTGGATGGGCGACCCCTAGGCAGCCACCATGTGCGTCGCGCCGCACCTGCGGCATTTCTCTTGGCGCTGTCCGCCCTCGGTCTTTCCCGTGGCCTTCCACGGCCATCCCGACTTCTTGACCTGGCAGATGCACGGCTTGGTCAGTGTTCCTGACTCCCCCATGCGGCTCTCCTTCCCTTAACGAAAGGTGCTGTAGTCGATCTCCTTTTTGCGCTCGAAGGCTTCCTCGCGCGTCTCGAACGTCTGGAAGTAGCCGCGGCCGTGCAGTACGTAGATGCCGTCGACGTCGTCGCGCGTCACCCTCAAGTCGGGGAGATCGATGTTGTAGACCTGGCCCGAATCAGTCGCGCGCAAACGGGGGGCTGCCATGGGCGGATTGTATCGCCGTCACCGGCCGTCTAGGCGACCGTGACCTCGTCCATCAAATAGACGTCCTGCACGGCATTGAGCAGTTGAATGCCCTCGCTCATGGGCCGCATGAAGGCCTTGCGCCCGGTGATCAGGCCGGTACCGCCGGCCCGCTTGTTGATCACCGCCGTCTTGACGGCTTCTTTGAGATCACTTTCTCCTGACGAGGCGCCACCCGAGTTGATGAGGCCACTGCGGCCCATGTAGCAGTTGGCGACCTGGTAGCGGGTCAGGTCGATTGGATGGTCGGTCGACAGCTTCTCGTAGACCGCCTTGGACGTCTTGCCAAACTTCAAGACCTCGAAACCTCGATTCGTCTCCGGCAGCTTCTGCTTGATGATGTCGGCCTCGATGGTGACGCCCATGTGATTGGCCTGCCCGGTGAGGTCGGCCGCGACTTCGTAATTGACGCCGTCTTTCGTGAAGGCGGGGTTGCGCACATAACACCAGAGCACTGTTGCCATCCCCAGCTCGTGCGCCTCGTGGAAGGCGGCCGAGATCTCCTGGATCTGCCGGTCCGACTCGGCCGAGCCGAAGTAAATCGTGGCGCCCAGCGCCACCGCCCCGAGCTCCCAGGCCTCTTTCACGGTCCCGAAGCGAATCTGGTCGTACTTGTTGGGATACGTCAGGAGCTCGTTGTGATTGATCTTGCAGATGAAGGGGATCTTGTGCGCGTACTTGCGAGCGACCGAGCCGAGCACACCGAACGTTGAGGCGACCGCGTTGCAGCCGCCCTCGATGGCGAGCTCGACGATTTTCTCGCCGTCGAAGTACGCCGGGTTCGCAGCAAACGACGCGCCGGCCGAATGCTCGATGCCCTGGTCGACCGGCAGAATCGACAGATAGCCGGTGCCGGCGAGGCGCCCATGGTCGAAGAGTGACTCGAGACTCCTCAGCACGCGGGTGGGGCGGTCGCTGGTCGCAAAGATCCGGGTGATGAAGTCAGGGCCGGGAAGATGCAGCTGCGACTTCGGGATCGTTTTACACTCGTGTTCGAGCAGGTCCTGGGCGTCATTGCCCAGGATCGACTCGAGCTTACTGAGCGACGTCGCGGTGGCGGTGGCCATCTGCTCCTCCTCTGGCGTGATCTGCCCTTCAGTTTAGGCTTTGACTCGCCCCTAAACTGAGTCTCGATGGCGGCGTGGTAAACAGTCGCGCGGCACGCCTTCTCGCCATCGGCCTTGTAACTGGACTGGCCGGCGGCTTGCTGGGCGTCGGCGGTGGCTTCGTCGTGGTGCCCGCCATGGTCTACCTGCTGAAAACGCCGCAGCGCGAGGCCAACGGGACGTCGCTGGGTCGGAGTCATCCTGGCGATCGGGGCGGTTGGCGGCGCGGTCCTTGGTGCGCGGCTGACCCGTCGGGTTTCCGACATCGGCCTTCGCCGCGCCTTCGGCATCGTGGCGGTCGTCGCCGGGGTTGTGATGATCGGCGACTCGGTCGTGCGCGCTGTCGCCGGCGACGTCCATATCGCCGGCGGCCTGCACCCCAGCGGAATCTCGCTCTGGCTGATGGCCCTGGCAGTCGGTGCCATCGCCGGCGTCCTGAGCGGTCTGCTTGGCATCGGAGGCGGCGCCATCATGGTGCCGGCGATGACGTTGCTGATGGGGATGAGTCAGCACCTTGCGCAGGGAACGTCGCTACTGGTGATCATCCCGACCGCGATCTCCGGCTCGATCACGCACTTTCGCATGGGCAACATCCGGCTGGAGACGGCTGCCTGGCTCTCCGGCGGCGGTGTCGTCGGCGCGGTTGCCGGCGCCTTCCTCGCGCTGGCGAGCCCGGACGCGATCCTTCGCCTGCTCTTTGGCGGTTACCTCGCGTTCACAGGTGCCCGCATGTTGCAGGCGCCGAGGACGAAAGTCACGCAGCCTACAATGGCGAGTCAATGAGCCTGGTCGGATGGTCGGTCATCATCATGGGCGGTTGGACGCTCGCCATGATCGCGACCGGTCTGGTCATGGCGCTACGGCCCGGCGTGGGCGAACTCGAGTACGACACGCCGCTGGCGGAACCCCTCGTTCTGCGCCAGTCTGCGGGCGTGATGCCGCGCCGCGCCTGGGGCTTTCGCCCGGCAGTCCACCACTCGCAGTACGACCCGGCTCCCTGGCAGGTGCAGCCGCCCCCACGGACTGACGAGCACAGTCTCGATATCGTCGAGCGCGCCACCGACATCAAGCGCGAGCTTGGCAGTGAGCACCCGCCGTGGGAGCGCCTCGACCGCCAGGGACTGTAGACCCTATTCGCCGAGTTCGCGGCTGACCCGGTCGAGCACGTCGAGCATGCGCCGCGAGGTCGCGTGCAGGCTCTCCTGGAGCAAGGTCAGCGCGTGGTGCGCATCGGCGAGGACGTCGGCCTCGCCGGTCAGGTCCTCCGGCGTTTGCGCAAAGCGCGGCAGCACGTCCTCGAACAGCAACTGGAAGCGCTGCTCCGCCAGCGCCAGGCAAGTGGCGAGTGTGACAATCTGGTCTTCCAGCTGGGGATCCAGGCTGCGCAGGGCCTGCCAGGCGGGCTCGGGGACAGCGCTGCTGCCGGGTGACGACGCCCCTGCCATCTCGAGCATCATGCTAATGCGCGAATGATCGCCGCCGCCGCGGACGGCACGCGCCTGCACTACATCGTGGAGGGAACGGGTCCGCCGCTGGTGCTGATTGGCGGCAGGACCTCGACCATCGAGGGAGCCTGGTGGCGCTACATCCCCGCGCTCAGCCCGCGATTCAAAGTCATCGCCCTCGACAATCGCGGCACCGGCGGTTCCGATAAGCCCGACACGCCCTACGGCACGGCGTTGATGGCCGACGACGCGCTCACCATACTGCGCGATGCCGGCGAAACCTCGGCGCACTGGTTCGGCCTCTCGATGGGCGGCATGATTTTGCAGCAGCTCGCGCTTACGCATCCCGACGCCGTTCGCAGCTTGATCCTGGGCGCGACCCACTGCGGCGGTGAGCGCCCGGAGACGACCAATGCCCCGGCCACCGAGGGCCCGCTGCGCCGCTACGCGAATCTCTACGATGCGCGCTTCATCGCCGACCATCCCCAGTGGGTGCGGGAAGACGCGATGCATTTCGGCAAGATGCCGCTCCACGCCATCGTTCGACAGGACCAGGCGGTCAAGCAGCACAATCTCTGCGCGAGGCTGGCGGAAATCCGCCAACCGGTGCTGATCATCCACGGGCGGCAGGACCGGATGGTGCCGGTCGCCCGCGCCGAGGAACTTCAGCGCGGCCTGCCCCACGCGCGCCTATACATCCTGGACCCGGCCGGGCACCAGGTCCATTCGGAGCAGTTTGCCACCGTGCTCCGCCTCGTAGAAGACTTCATCGGGGAGGTCGAGCGCCAGCGACCTTAGGCGGCCGTCCAGGTGACGAGCTCGCGACTGACCTGCTTGTGCAGGCGGCCCTCGACGGCCAGTGATTGACAATGCGCCAGCGTCTCCTGCAGCGCCAGTCGCTGCTGGAACACGTTGCGCTGCATGATGCCCTGGAACAACTCGGCAGCCAGCTGCCAGCCCGACTTCGGAGTACCAGCGGCGAGGCGGACCAGCGCGGCCTTGCGCGCCTCGTGGTGCTCGATGATTTCCTTGATCCGACTGCGATGGTCGAAGAAGGGATCGCCGTGAGCCGGCAGCACGGTTTGGACCTCGAGCCGGCGGATGCGGTCCAGCGAAGCGATGTAGTCGTCCAGCGGATCCGCGCCGGATTGTGGGTGCAAGCCGATGTTCGGGCTGATCTTCGGCAGCAGGTGGTCCCCGGACAGCAGCACACCACGGGCCGGCCAGTAGAAGCAGCAGTGGCCCGGCGAATGACCCGGCGTCCAGATGACCTCGATCTCGGTGTCGTCGACCGGCAGCCGCTCGGCACCCTCCAGCAAGGTGTCCGGCTCCACGACCGACACGTACTCCCGGGCGCCCATCGAGGCGCTCTTGACGAACTCGGCCTCCTCTTCGGGCACCCCGTTCATACTCAGCCACTTGCCGACGTCATGCACCAGGTCTTCGGCGCGCGCGTAGCGCGGTTCCATCAGGGCCACTTCCAGCCGATGAATGATGAGCTCAGCCCCGGACCGCTCGCGCAGCTCGCCGGCGAGGCCAAAGTGATCCGGGTGGATGTGCGTGATCAGAATTCGGTTGATCCGGTCGACTCGAACTTTCATTGCGGCGAGCTTTTGATTGAGCACCTGGCGTGATTCCTCGGTCTGCAGTCCGGTGTCGACCAGCGTGTACTGGTTCCCGTCGCGCAACAAGTAGACGTTCACGTGCCGTAGCTCGAACGGCATGGGGAGCTCGAGCCGGAAGATGCCGGGTGCGACTTCCACTGACCGGTAACGGTACTCGAGTCAGGCGGCCGTTTGGACGGGTTCGTCGGGCAGGTTGGGCACGACCTTCTGCCCTTGGTCCTTGGTGGGCAGCG
>VBFX01000264.1:0-2130 GCA_005889395.1 Chloroflexota bacterium | reverse complement strand
GCCGAGGGACGGGCGGTAGATCCGGTCGGCCACCATGGCCTCGAAGGCGTCGGCCACGGAAATGATGCGCGAGCCGAGCGGGATGTCCTCGCCCTTGAGGCCCTTGGGATAGCCGGTGCCGTCGAATTTCTCGTGGTGATGCCGGATCAGCGGAGCGACATGGTGCAGGCCCTCGACCGGTCTAATGATGTCGGCGCCAATCTGTGGGTGCCGCCGCATCCAGGCCATCTCGTCTTCCGTGAGCGCCATCGATTGCCGGAGAATCCGATCCGGAATCCCGATCTTGCCAACGTCGTGAAGGATGGCACCGAGGCGCACGGCGGCGGCCTCGTCGCGGGAGAGGCCCATCCGCTCGGCACAGGCGCCCGCCAGCTTGGCCAGCCGCTCGGAATGTCCGCGGGTGTAGCTGTCTTTCGCCTCGATCGCGTTGGCGAGGGCCATGTTGACCTCGGTCATCAGCTTGGCCTCGACGTCGCGACGCGTCACGAGCTCCTGGTGGGCCGACACCGCGCGCGCCATCACCGAGCCGACCACGGCGACGACCACGAAGAGAAAGAGGCGCTGCAGGATGATCGAGCGCTCGTCGGTCACGGTGGCGAGATAGGTGCCGGCCTGCAGGGGGGCGACGGCGCCCGCCGTCAGGTACAGCACGGCAACCAGCAGGGCGCAGAGCACGGAACCGCCCGCGCCGAAGCGCAGAGCAGAGACAGTGATGACGAGGAAGAACAGGACGGCGAAGGGGCTCTCGTAGCCGCCCGAAGCATAGGTGACCATCGTCGCCACCAGCATGTCGACCGCGGTCGTCGTATAGCTGAAGGCCCGCCCCGGACGTTGATGCAGGAACAGCAGGAACAGCGTCGTCAAGCAGACGACGCCCCAGGCCGCCAGGATGGCGTTGATTCGGCCCTGGTCGTAGCCGGCCGCCGGATTGAGGTTGTTGAGGATGACGGCGAAAATCAGCAGCGTCCAGCGAAACAAACCAGTGAGCCGCTCGTTGCTGAGATTGATCAGACTCTCAGCGGGGTCCTGGGAGCGCTGCCGGGCCTTGCGCGACGCATTGCGGGCGACGGCCATTGCCGAAATTATCGGGCCGGTCTGTGACGACGAGCGTTACAAACCGGTCGCATTCCATGTCGCGGATGAACGCGGCCTAAGTCGGCAGACGGACCCCAAGGAAATCTGACAGCACCTGCCGGACGTCCTGGAAACGGAGGAAGGCGGCGTCCGCCTGGGCCAGAGCCGCGTCAACCGTATCGTAGGCATCCTTGAGCGGACCCACGAGGTCGGTGGTCGTGACCTCGGCCCGCTTCGCATGAGCGTCGCGGAGTTGCTGGCCGATCGCCTGGATCGACGCGCTGTAGTCCTTTGCGATGGCCTGCGCCTGTTGCAAGACGACTTGAAGATCGTCCGGCGTGAGTGTGCGGCCGGCGTATTGCTGCTTGAGCCCCGCCACCTGGATCGCGACGGCGGTGGCCGCCTCCCCGGCCCGGCTCATGTCGGCGCCAATGGCCGCCAGGTGGGTAACGGCATCGAGGTTGCGCCCGGCGGCGGGTAAGCCAGCCACCACGCGGAGCGCTAGGTCAGTGCGGGCTCGTCGGCCGGCATCGCTGAAGTCGCGCTCCGCTTGCCTGAGATGAGCTGCCGATGCTCGAAGTTGGGCCGGATCGGTGGACTGCTTGGCGGCACGCATGCCCACCTGCGCCGCGACCAGTTCCTGGCGGCCGCTCTCGAGCTGCTGGTAAACGGTCGTGCCCGCGTAGCCGGTGTAGGCCAGCAGCGCCACCAGAGCGAGCGCGACAATCGCGATGATGGCGCCGCGGCCGCGGCCTTTCAAAAAATTAGCGGGCGCCCGGCGCCCGCTCTCTCGAGGACCAGGTTGGGTCTAGGCCGCTGCCCGATTGCCGGTGACGAGGCGCACGACCCAGAGCAGGATTACCGCCCCGACGAATGCGGCGATAAAACTGATGAGCAATCCGCCGCCGCTCACGCCGAGCACCGTCGAGAGCAGCCACCCGCCAATGAAGGCGCCGATGACGCCGACAACGATATCCATGAGGACTCCGTACCCGTGACCGCTCACGACCCGCCCGGCCAGGGCGCCCGCGATACCGCCGATGATCAAGAACACGA
>VBFX01000263.1 GCA_005889395.1 Chloroflexota bacterium | reverse complement strand
GCCCAGATGCCGGCCTTGCTGACGTCGACGAGCCCGGCGTCACGCAGCTTCGCCATGTGATGGGAAAGGGTCGGCTGGCTCAAATCGAAGGCGCCCGTGAAGTCGCAGATACAGACCGGCTCCGCCGAGCGCTTCAGGATCCCGATCATTTGCAATCGCGTGGGATCGGCCAGGGCCTTGAGCACCTCGACCGACTGATCCACTTTGGCGACGGCGATCGCCATCGCCGGCGGGCAACAGACGCCTTTGACGCGCTCAGGGGCGACGGCTTTCACGCTCGCAGTCTATCAGTTCCATTGACAACTGTCTATGGGTCTGGTAGTCTTCCATCGAGCGACGTCAATCTCTCCTGGGAGGGCGACATGGACACCATCCGCGACGCCGTCCGAGCCAAGTACGCACAGACCGCCATCACGTTACGCGACGGCGGCAGCTGTTGTGACCCAAGCTGCTGCGGTGGGTCGGATGCCGCAAGCGGACCGATCGCCGCGGATGAGTACTCGAAGGCGGAGGTGGAGGATCTCGGACTCTCGCTTGGCGCCAGCCTCGGCTGCGGCAATCCGACGGCGCTGGCGCAGTTGAATCCCGGCGAGGTCGTGCTCGACCTCGGGAGCGGCGCCGGCCTCGACGTCCTGCTCTCAGCGCGGCGCGTCAGTCCCGGCGGGCACGCCTACGGCGTGGACATGACGGACGAGATGCTGGCCCTTGCCAACGAAAACAAGGCTCGCGCGGGGGTTACGAACGCTAGCTTTCTCAAAGGCACGATCGAGGAAATCCCCCTCCCCGGCTCCGCCGTCGACGTCGTTATCTCCAATTGCGTCATCAACCTGGCCGCCGACAAAACGGCGGTGCTCAAAGAGGCTTTCCGCGTCCTCAGGCCGGGTGGGCGGCTCGCCGTCTCCGACATGGTGGAGTTGGAGCCACTGCCGGCGCAGGTCAAGTCGGCGATGGATGCCTGGGCCGGCTGCGTGGCAGGCACCATCCCGGTCGACGCCTACCGTGCCGCGGTGGTCGACGCGGGCTTCGGCGGCGTCGAGATCGAAATCACGAACCGTTTTGGGCCTGGCGAGGCCGGGCTGCCGCAGGGCTCGGGAAAGATCGCCAGCGCCTTCATCCGGGCGAGCAAGCCCTTATAAACAAAAAGGCCTGGGCTGTTAGCCCGGGCCTCCTGGATTCTGGGTTTGTGAGTCGTTAGGCGACGCGCACCCGCGAGGCCCGCGGCCCCTTGGGAGCTGACGCTTCGACGTCGAAGCTGACCTTTTGCCCCTCTTGCAACCCCTCGAACGAGCCCTCGACGGACGACCGATGGAAGAAATACTCCTTGCCGTCCTCGCCGCTCAAGAATCCGAATCCGCGATCCATCACCAGTCGCTTGATCGTTCCGTTCTGCGCCACGTCTGTCGCTAGCTCCTTCGCAAAGTTATCCCCGGCCGAACTGCGTTTCCTGGGCGTGCCCTGACCGGGCTGACTTCGCCCGCTATCAAGCATATCATGGGTGGTATTGCGACGGCCAAAACCGGCCGAAGGAGGGGTCACCACGATGCGCAGTACGATGCCCGACTTTCCCCTGACGCTCCAGCACTTCCTCTGGCGGTCCACCACCCTGTTCCCGAGCAAGGAGATCGTGACCCGGCGGGAGGGCGGCCGCCACCGCTACACCTACGCCGAGTTCGGACGGCGGGTTGCCCAGCTGGCGCACGCCCTTCGAGAGCTGGGCATCGCCCCCGGCGACCGCGTGGGCACCCTGGCCTGGAACAACTATCGTCACCTGGAGCTCTACTTCGCGGTCCCCTGCGTGGGTGCGGTGCTGCATACGTTGAACCCGCGTCTCTTCCCCGAACACCTCGAGTTCGTGATCAACGACGCCGAGGACAAGGTCATCTTCGTCGACGCCTCGATCGTGCCGGTGCTGCAGCGAGTCGCGAACAACCTGAAGGGCGTCACACATTTCGTCGTCATGGCGGACGGCCCCTCGCCGGACGGTCAACTTACGCCGGCAGTCTCGTATGAGGAGCTGATCGGCAACCGGCCGACGGTCTACGACTGGCCGGACCTCGACGAGCGCGAGGCGGCCGCCATGTGCTACACGTCCGGCACGACGGGAAAGCCGAAGGGTGTCGTCTACAGCCATCGATCATCCGTGCTGCACTCCTTCGGGATCGCGATCGGCGGCGGCATCGGCCTCACGGAGTCGGACAGCATACTGCCGGTCGTGCCGATGTTCCATGCCAATGCCTGGGGCCTTGCGTACGGCGCCACCATGTTGGGCGCCAAGCAGGTGTTTCCGGACCGGTTTCTCGATCCGGTGAGCCTCACCGAGCTCATCCGGGAGGAGAAGGTCACCTTCAGCGCCGGAGTGCCCAGCGTGTGGATCGCCCTGCTGCAGCACCTGGAGAAGACGGCGACCAACCTCGACGGACTACGGATGTTCGTCGGCGGCTCGGCCCTCCCGGCGGGACTCTACGACGGCCTGACGAGGCACGGCATCGATACCAACCAGGGATGGGGCATGACGGAGACCTCGCCGGTTGCGTCCGTCGCCACGATGAAGAGCTACATGCCGGAGGCCGATCGCAAGCAGGTCCGACTCAAGGCCGGACTCCCGATTGCCGGCGTCGAGCTCCGTCTTGCCAACGTGGAGACGGGCGAGCCCGTCCCCTGGGATGGAAAGAGCGTGGGCGAGATCCAGGTGCGCGGGCCCTGGGTCACCGCGAGCTACTACCGGGGAGTCGACCCCGAACGCTTCACCCCGGACGGCTGGCTACGCACGGGCGACGTGGCCAACGTCGATCCCGAGGGCTATGCCCAGATCGTCGACCGAACGAAGGACCTGGTCAAGTCCGGCGGCGAGTGGATCTCCTCGGTGGAGCTGGAATCCGCCATCATGGGGCACCCTAAGGTGCTGGAGGCGGCCGTCATCGGGGTGCCACACCCGAAGTGGCAGGAGCGGCCTGTCGCCTACGTCGTGGCCAAGCCCGAATTCAAAGGCATGGTCACCCAGGATGAGATCATCGAGTACCTGACA
Source organism: Chloroflexota bacterium (assembly GCA_005889395.1). Taxonomy (GTDB): domain Bacteria; phylum Chloroflexota; class Dormibacteria; order CF-121; family CF-121; genus CF-13. The sequence continues at coordinate 1,854 of VBFX01000263.1, read as the reverse complement.
CCGCTGGTGGCGAAATGGTGGCTGCCGGACGAGGTCCGGTTTGTCGATGAAATCCCCAAGACCAGCGTCGGGAAGTTCGACAAGAAGGTGATCCGCGAGCAGGCGCTCAAGGCACCGGCGGCAGCGCGGCCCTCGGAGTAAGACGAGCCGGTGACGGGCGCGGCACAGTGTTGCGGCAGATCGCATGATCCGCCGACCGCACAACCGACCTTAATGCTGGAGAGCTAGAACGGAGGCTAGAAGGACGTGACTCAGCAATGGATGGCTCTTCGCAGTTCGAGGCGCTCGTTCCTCAGCCGCTGGATGCGGAGGGAATCAAGCGGCGCCGCGAGCTCGAGGACATCCACGAAGAGCTGCTCCTGAGCATCCTGGCGCTCGAAGAGGAGTGGCAGCTCGATAACCGGATCGCCTACTCTCTGCGGCAACGCAAGGCCGCCTGACCGTCAGCGGCGCCCTGGACGCGCCCGCAGTATCGCCATCGCCTGCTCCATCCGGCGCCGCTGGGTTTCCGCGCGCTTCCCGCCTGTGACCCACTGGATGAACTCCTTCTTTCGCGTGTAGGAGAGCTTCTCGAACGCGGCAGCGATGGCGGCGTCCGCCTCGAGGGCCGCTCGAAGCGCCTCCGGGAGGTCCACCGTTCGGACTTGCGCGTCATACTCCAGGCCCACGGTGAGCGGGTCGCCGGCCGCCACGCCGGCGGCTTCCCGGACCTCGCGGCGCACGCCGATGTAGGACCTTCCGCCGTAGACGGCGATGGTCGTTCGGTAGGTGTAGCCGTTGAAGGTCACCCTGACGGGCCCACGCCTCCCCTCGCCCAGCGCCGTCAGCGTCTGTGGCGGGACGCGGATGAAGCAGGCGCCCTGGTCCGATTCGAGGCGGCCGTCAAACTGCAGCACGGGCATCCCGGATCCATTTTCTGGCAATTTCGCCGGAATCACGCACGTTTTCGGCCGTCGGCCCGTTTGCAACCCACGACAGGGCACCGGCCCATCGGATTACAAAACGGAGGATACGATGGCGAAAACGCAAAAATGGACAGCGTCGACGTTCGTCAGCAGGGTGCAGGAGAACCTCACCGAGAAGGGTCACAAGGTCAAGAAATCAGACCTCAGCTGGGCCGTCAAGGACGCCTTCGAGGCGGCCGTGGCGGCCGGTGCCCGTGGGATGCGCGTGCGCTTCCCCGAGATCGGTGCGCTCGCGTCGCGTGACGTCAAGGCTCGCAAGGCAGGGAAAGGCACCAACCCCTTCACCGGCGAGTCGATCATGCTCAAGGCCCGGCCGGCTTCCAAGAAGCCGCGCTGGTCGTTTCCCAAGGCCGTTCGCGAGGCCTACATCCGCCAGGCCGCCCGCAAGGCCGCCTAAGCAGACCCATTCGTTCGACAGGCAGGGCGCTGGGCCTGACCGGCGCCCTGTTGCGTTTCTTGACAGGCTCCTGATTTCGCCTGACTATGATGGGACGATGCGACGAAATCTGATAGCGGGATTGCTGATTGCCATCGGCCTGGCCCTGATGGCAACCGCCCTACCGGCCAGCGGCCTGGTTCGCCTCGGTTCGCCCCAGGTGGCCACCCAGCCGATCCCGGCTGTCAACGATCCGCTAGCGCCGCCCCACCAGCATCCGAAATTCCTCCCCAACACCAACAGTACCGGCGCCGGCCCCAATCAGGTGGTGGCGTACATCTCGATTCCGCGGCTGGGCATCAAGAATGCCCCGATCTTCGATCGCGGCGTGGACGCGAAGGGCAACATGTTGATCGCCCAGGGCTACTCCGTCACTCATTACGCCTTCTCCTCCCCCATCGGCAGCGGCAACGCCGTCCTCTACGGCCATGACGACATCGAGGGCAGTGTCTT
>VBFX01000262.1 GCA_005889395.1 Chloroflexota bacterium | reverse complement strand
CCATTTACGGCGATGCGCCGGAGGCTTCGGATCGGGGAATGCCGTGGGAGCGGGTCAGGACGCACGCCAACCAGTACAACCAGATCAAGCGCTGGGCCTGGGGCGTCAGCGACGTTCCCTACGCGACCGTTCGGCTCCTCCGGCATCCCGAGATCTCGCTCTGGCTGCGCGCCCGCCGCTACGGCTATATGATCTTCAACCACCTGACCTGGGCAACGCTGCCGCTCTTGCTGTTGTTTGGGGCCGCCCTGCCCCGGCTGCTGTCCGAGGACTGGAACCTGACCCTGGCGGCCGACCGGCTGGGGCTTTACGCCTTTATCCTCATCAACATCGCCTTCCTCAACATCGCCGCGCTGATCCTCGTTGAACGCCGCATCAATCCGCCGATGCCGCGAGGCTGGGGACTGCCGCATCAGATCTGGGCCTACGTGCAGCTTGGCCTCTATCCGATCGTCGGACTGCTGTTCAGCGTCCTGCCGGCGCTCGAGGCGCAGACTCGCCTGATGCTCGGCATGTATCTCGAGTACCAGGTTACGGAGAAGGTCTCGGAGGGCACGGCGTAGCCCGGTTCAGGGCCGCGGTCTGGCAACAGCAGGCATCGATTGGCGTCCTGGGGGTGCTGGTTGTCGCGGCGATCCTCCGGATGCTTCGGCTGGATACTCTCCCGCCTGGTCTGTACGCCGATGTCGCCGCCAATGGGCTGGACGCACTGGGCGTGCCGCGGCACGGCCTGCAGGCGATCTACCCGCGGGGTGCCGGCAACGGCATCGAAGGCATGATCGATTGGCTCGATGCCATCAGCGTTGCCTTGCTTGGCGCCAGACCGATCGCCCTTTACCTGACGACGGTGGTCATCGGCCTCGTCACGCTGCCCGTCCACTATCTGCTGGGCAGCCGTCTCTTCGGGCGCCGCATCGGTCTGATCAGCACGGCGCTGCTGGCGTTTTCATTCTGGGCCGTGCAATACAGCCGGCTCGGCTATCGCACGGCGCTCGTCCCGCTCTTTCTCGACCTGGCATTCCTTCTTCTCTTCTGGGCGATCCGGCGCGGCGCGGCGTGGCGCTGGCTGCTGGCCGGGGTGATGGTCGGCCTCGGAGCTTACACCTACACGAGCTACCGGCTGGTGGTGCTGGTGATCGCCGGTGTCATCGTCCTGCGCATCCTATCCAGGCGCGAGCTACCCGGAGGCCCCTCATGGTGGGCTCTGTACATCCTCGCCGCAGGGGTGGTGGCCGTCCCGCTCTGGATCGCCACGGAGCTGCATCCGGAAGTGCTGAGTCGCGACATCGGCGTCTTCGTCTTCGATAGAGCGTCGCTGGCGTCGGTGCCCGGCCGGCTTTTCGATCACGCCTGGCGGACGATCGCGGCCTTCAACATCTGGGGCGACCCCGAACGCCAGTACAACGTCCCCCACCTACCCCTCTTCGATCCCCTGGTCGGCATCGCTTTCCTCGCCGGCATCGTGGTCGCCATCAAGCGCTGGCGCCAGAGCCGCTACGCCCTACTGCTGCTCTGGCTCGGGCTATTCACGCTGGTCGTCGGGCTGTCGGATCGCACCCCGCACATGCTTCGGGGCAGTGGTCTGGTCCCGGCGGCCTACCTGCTTGCCGCGGTTGGCCTGGACGCGGTCCTGCAGAAGCTGTGGGCTCGCCGCGCCGCCCTGGCCGCCGCGGCGGTCTGCGTGATCAGCCTCGCGTGGACGGCCGGTTTCTACTTCGCCGTCTATCCGACCATGCCCAGCCTGTATTTCGACTACATGGGCGATAGCGCGGACGTCGGGCGATTCGTGGATGCCACGGATTGGAATGGCCGCCGCCTCTACGTCTGCATCACATTCACCAGGAATGGCACGGTCAGACCGGATCCATTCCGCGCCGTCCCGATCCAATTCACGACGGCGGGACGGGTCGACTGGACGTTCCTGGACTATCGAGGGGTTTCGGACCTGCCCGCGGGCGTGCCAATTGCCGTCGTGGTTGACACCAGGGACCACGTCGTGCTCAGGCTGCTGACAGAGCGGTTTCCGGATGGCGGTGTGGCGTACGTGCTGCCGCTGCCGCAGCGTCCGGTCGCCGTCTTCCTGCACGGCGACGCGGGGCCGTTCCATCCCGCCGCGAGCCGTTCGTATTCGAACTGGTAACCGTCAGCGGAGCCCGACAGCTTCCTGGACGCGATGCAAGGTGGCGTTTGCGACCGGCGTCAAACGGTCAGCCGCGCCGCGCAGCTGCTCCAGCAACGCAGCGTCATCGGACCGGATCTCGCGATACCGCTGCTGGATCGGCGCCAGCACCTCGATCACGCCGTCGGCCACCGCGCTCTTGAGCGCGCTGTACGGTTTGCCTTCGAACTCGCGCTCCACGGCCGGCCAATCCAGCTGCTTGATCGTGCGGTAGATCTCGAGCAGGTTGCGAACGCCCGGGCCGGCCGGGAAGCGCACCGCCGGCTCGGCATCGGTCTGGGCGCGGGCGAGCTTCTTCCGGATCAGGTCGGGAGGATCGAGCATGAAAATCGCGTGCCCTGGCGAGTCGGCCGCCAGGCTCTTGCTCATTTTCTTTTCGGGGTCATCGAGTCCCTTGATCTCGGCGCCGGCCTTTTGGATGAGCGGCTCCGGGATGACGAGGATGTTCCCGTAACGCTGGTTGATCCGCTGGCCGATGTCGCGGGTGTACTCGATGTGCTGCCGCTGGTCTTCCCCAACCGGTACGTACTCAGCGTCGTAGAGCATGATGTCCGCCGCCATCAGTGACGGGTAGGTGAGAACGCCCGCGCCAATCCGCTCGCGACCCTGCCGTGCGGTTCGGTCCTTGAACTGTGTCATGCGTTCCAGCCAGCCGATCGGCGTAAAGCACTCGAAGACCCAGGCGAGCTCCGCATGCGCGGACACGTGCGACTGGATGAACATCGCCTGCTCTGGCTTGATCCCGCTGGCCAGGTAGATCGCGGCCAGGTCGAGTGTGTTTTCCCGTAGCGCCGCCGGGTCCTGCGGCAGCGTGATGGCGTGCAGGTCGACGATGCAAAAGATGTTGTCGTACTGGTCCTGGTTGCGAACCCAGTTGCGGATCGCCCCCAGATAGTTGCCAATGTGGAGCCCGCCACTCGGCTGGATGCCGCTGAAGACTCGCGGTTTTTCTGGCGACTGCATCCACAGATGTTAGGGAAGAGCGCTGCAACTCAACTAGAATCCGCGCCGTGACCGAGCGGCTCGCCGCCACGACGCTGCGCAACAGCGTGCTGGTCGTGGGGGCACGGGCGCTGGCCAAGCTGGCAGTCTTTGTCGTCGTCGTCTTGCTGTGGCGCCACCTTGGCGCCGACCAGTACGGCCGATTCGCCACCATGATCGTTTACGTCACGCTCGTCGGGGTCATCGCCGACCTCGGGCTGCAGACCGTCTTCATTCGCGACGCCTCTCGAGACCGCACCGTCCTCGCGCGCTACCTCGCCAACCTGCTCAGCGCCCGGCTGCTCCTCTCCCTGCTGGCACTGGTCGTCCTGGCGGCGGCCCTGCGCCTGCTCAGTCCGGCACTCTTTCCCTACACGCTGGCCGCCTTTGTGTTGCTGCTGACCACCAGCTACTCGAGCCTGCTCCGCGCCGTCTTCTACATCCGGGGTCGCCTGGGCTACGAGGCGCTCGCCATCGTCGTCGAATCACTGCTGCTGCTTGGACTTACGCTCATCGCGATCCAGCGGCGGGCGACCTGGGATGCCTTTCTCTGGGTCTACTCGGCCAGCTACCTCTTTACCTGCCTGTTCGCGTTCGGCGTGATTCGCTGGCGCTGGCACGAGCGCGTCACCATCCGGCTCGAACCGGCCTTCGTCCGGCGACTGCTTGGCAGTGGGCTGGCGCTGGCGCTCGCCTTCACCATCACCACGGTCTACGCGCAGCTCGACATCGTCCTGCTGCAGCTCTTCAAGAACTTCCAGGTGGTGGGATGGTACTCGGCGGCCAACAAGTACATCGACGCCATCGCGTGGATTCCCCAATCGGCGATGGGGGCGGTCTTCCCGGCCCTCTCGCTGCTCGCAGCGGGAGACCGCCGGCGCCTGGTGTTCGCCTACGAGAAGTCCTACAAGATGCTCGCCATCGTCGGGCTGCCGCTGGCCGTCGGCGCGGCCGTGACGGCGGATTCCATCGTGCACGTGACGCGTGGCTTCGAGCAGTCGATCCCGGCGCTGCGCATCCTCGCCCCGTCGGTGGTGCTCCTTTTCGTGAACAATGCCTTCATCTACACACTGACCGCCATCAACCGCCAGGTGGATTTCACCCGGCTCGCCCTCCTCACGCTCGCCGTGAATGTCACCCTCAACCTGGTGCTGATTCCGCCCTATGGCTACCTGGGTGCGGCGGCCGCCTCGACGATCACCGAGGTCGCCCTGTTCGCGGGCGGCTGGTGGCTGCTCCGCCGGCATCTTGCGGCCCTCTCGATCGTTGGCAGCATCGCCCCGGTGCTGGGCAGCGCCGCGGCCATGGGGATCGTCGTCTATCTCATTCGCTCCTGGCCGTTGGCCGTCGTGATCATCCTTGGGGCTGCGGTGTACCTGGCCGCGCTCCTGCTCACGCGCGCCCTGAACACCGAGGAGTGGTCGATCGTCCGCTCCGGGTTCAGGGCCCGCTAGGCGATGGCGGTTACCTAAACTACACGCGTGCCGGATGATGGCGCGGTCGTGCGCGCTCTGTCGGAGAAGATCCGCGACGTGCCGAACTTCCCCAAAGAGGGGATTCTTTTCAAGGACATCACCACCCTCCTGCAGGATGCCGGCGCCTTTCGCCAGGCGGTGGACATGATGGCGGCGACGTATCGCGGCAAAGCCGTCGAGCTGGTCGTCGGGGTCGAGTCGCGCGGCTTCATCTTCGGTGGGGCGCTCGCCTACCTGCTCAACGCCGGCTTCGTCCCCGTGCGCAAGGAGGGCAAGCTGCCCGGCCAGAAGATCTCCGAAGCCTACGCGCTCGAGTACGGCTCGGCGGTGCTCGAGATTCATAAGGATGCGATCAAGCCGGGCCAGTCCGTCGTCATCATCGACGACCTGCTGGCGACCGGAGGAACCGCCAAGACGACCGCCAGCCTGGTGCAGCAGCTCGGGGGACGCGTCGTCGGCATCAGCTTCCTGATCGAGCTCAAATTCCTCAAAGGGGCGGACACCCTGTCGGAATACAACGTGGTTTCCCATTTGAAGTTCTAGATGAGCGTTGAGATCCGGCCCATCCTCGTCGTCGGCTCGGTCGCGCTCGACACCGTCCACACGCCGACGGAAAGCGCCAGCGAGGTGCTCGGCGGCGGGGCCAGCTATTTCTGCGTGGCCGGATCGATGTTCGCCCCGATCCAGCTCGTCGCCGTGGTTGGCGACGATTTCCCCTCGGTGCATCGCGCCCTGCTGG
>VBFX01000216.1:14391-45018 GCA_005889395.1 Chloroflexota bacterium | reverse complement strand
GGTGCTCAACCTGTTGCAGAAGGAGCCGCTCGTCGACATCGAGTTCATCGACGAGGATGCTCCTGAGGTCACCGAGGTCGACATGAAGTTGATCAAGCTGGCGACCAGGCGGAACGCCGCCATCATGACGAACGACTACAACCTGAACCGCGTCGCGCAACTCGAGGGGGTGCGCATCCTCAACCTGAACAACCTGGCGAACGCGCTCAAGCCGGTCGTGATTCCTGGCGAGGAGATGAACATCCAGGTGATCAAGGAAGGGAAGGAGCAGAACCAGGGAGTCGCGTACCTCGATGACGGCACCATGATCGTGGTCGAGAATGGGCGCCGCTACATGAACCAGACGATCGGGGTGATCGTGACCTCGGTCCTGCAGACCGCCGCCGGGCGGATGATCTTCGCCACGCCCGCCAGCGAGTCGACCATGGGACGGCCCAAACCGTTGCGGAGGGCCTCGGGCGGCGGCGGAACCGGTCGCTGACGTCGCCGTCCTCACGGTTGAGCCTGGTGCGGCCTTCGTCGCGCGCCTGCGCGACGCCCTGCGTGACGCTCCCCTTGCACACCAGGTCGTCATCCGTCCTGAAAACCCTCCGCCGCTTGCGAAGGCTCTAAATTTCCCTCCCCCGCTTGCGGGGGAGGGTAGGGTGGGGGTTGTCGCCCTCCCCATGAGCGACACCGTCAAGGAGGTTGTCAACGGGAGGGTCCGCCGGACCGTGCCGCGGGAAACGCTCGTCCAGGTCACCGGCCCCTGGGTCTTCGATCGAGAGGCGCTCATCGACGCCCTCAGCCGGGTCGCGGGAAGCGAGGCGCGGATTACCGACATGATCGGGCTCTGCGATGTCGCACATCTGCGAGTCCGTGTCTTACCGGCGCAATGAGCGCTGCCGCGATTATCGTGGCCGGAGGATTGGGGACGCGAATGGGGGCTCGCGTCAACAAGATCTTCATGGAGGTTGCCGGGCGATCCATCCTCGAGCACTCGCTCGAGCTCTTCGAGTCCGACCCTCGCGTTCATCGGGTCGTGCTGGTCGCCCGCCCGGAGGATCTGTCGCAATGCGAGCCGCTGCGCGCGCGCTTCTCGAAGTTGAGCACGATCGTGCCCGGTGGCGACGTTCGTCACCGCTCGGAATTTGCCGGCCTGCGTTTGCTCGCGGCGCAAATCGACAGCGGCGGGGTGGACACAGTCCTCGTCCACGACGCTGTTCGACCGTTTGCGACCCACGCCCTGGTTGACCGACTGGTTGCAGGTGTCGCCCAAACCATTGGCTGTATCCCTGGGCTGCCGGCCGGCCGCGCCATCGCACTGGTCGCCGACGGATGGATCGCCGGATACCCGCCAAATCTCTGGACCGTCCAGACGCCCCAGGCGTTTCAGGCGACCTGGCTGCTGGAGGCGCACAACAGGGCCGCCCGCCAGGGATTCATCGGCACCGACACCGCCTCGGTGGTCGAGTGGGCCGGCGGGGACGTCTCCGTCATCGAAGGCGAGGTCGACAACATCAAGATCACGACGCCCGAGGATCTCGCGCGTGCGGCTGCGATCGCTAGTCGACGCGGCGCGGGGTCAGGCGGCTCACCAGGTGAAGCACCAGGAGTCCCGCAGCAAAAACGGTGAGCAGCGGCCCCAGGGTTAAAAGCCCGGCCGCCTGAAGGATAAGTCCGGTCAACGCCGGAAGACCGCCGCCGCCCAGGGTGCCGGCCGCCAGCTCGTAGCCGATCGCGTGGGAGGTCATCTCGGTTCCGACCCGAGTCGGCGTGATCGACAGGAGCAGTGGAAAGATCACGGAAATTGCGGCGCCCAGGATTGGCAGGGCGATGAGCGCCGATCCCAGCGGCGGCGCGAGCCAGAAGGCGAGCGCTCCCAGCGCGGACGCTCCCACGCTGATGTCGAGGAGGCGGTCCGGCGCAATCCGATTGCCGAAGATGCCTATGGCCGCCCTGCCGCCGGCCAGGCCCGCCCAGAATAGCGAGGCACCCAGGCCGGCGAGACCACTGGAAAGCAAGCGGCCGGCCGTCAGCTGCGTGTAGCTCCAGTCGCCTGCGGTTCCTTCGAGCCCAGCGCCCAGGACGAACAGGCCGATCAACAACACCAGCGCCCTGCGCCGGCTCGATCGTGGCGCGAGTGCGGCCGGAGATGGCCGATCCACGCCGGGCCGCGTGTCGATCCAGTCCTGACGGCGGTGGCCGACCAGGAAGCCGACGGCAAGAAACGCGGCCGCCATTGCGCCGAAAGACGCTCGCCAGGAGCCGGTCGCCCCGATGGACGCCACCACGACCGGCGGGCCCAGGGCGGCTCCCACGGCCCAGGACGCGTGCAGCCAGCCCATGAATCGGACACCCCGGTTCAGCGAGGTGTGGGCATTGGCGGCGGCATCGATCAATCCGGAACCGCCGCCCAGCAGGAGGGTCACGGCGGGCACCATCCACCACGCCGTCGCGATGCTCAGCCCCAGCAAGCCGACGGCAGCGAGCCCGCACCCCGCTGCCAGCAGCGCAGCCGTTCCGAGGCGGGCCCCAAGGAATCCGCTGGCGGCGCTCGCGACGAAATAGGCCGCCGTGTAGGCGGCCAGCAAGAGACCCAGGCCCGCCAGCGGCGCCCCCAGCGAGGCGCGCATCTGCGGCCAGGCGACCCCGACCGCACCGGCCGGGAGGCCCAACGCCACGAAGAGGATGAGGGGCGTCCCGGTGCGGATCCACCCAGTGGCGCCGGCGGCAAGCGAGGATCTGGGCTCGATCACTCGCCGAATGGTAGAACGAGACCGTGTTGAGGTCGGTGGCGATGGCGGAGGAGATCGTCGACGCCAACGCGGAGTTCACCGCCTTCGTCGAGAGCTGCTCGGACGAAGAATGGCGGGCGATCTGTCGCGCTGAGAAGTGGCGGGTCGGCGTGGTTGCCCATCACATCGCCTGGGGACACGAGCGGGCCGCCGACTGGATCAATGCGATTCGCAGCGGGATCCCGATCCCGGGAAGCCCGCAGGCTCACAATGCGAGCAATGCCATCAAGGCCGCGCAGGTCGCCGGGATCAGCCGCGACGAAGTCGTGTTCCTCGCGCGCCGAAACGCCGAGCGGCTGGTCGCCGTCATGCGCTCGCTGAGCGACGAGGACTTCGCGAGCGCCGTGCCATTCGGTCCTGCCCGCGGGCGTCCGCTCTCGATCGATGGGCTGGGCCGCAGCCATCTCGATCGGCACCTCGCCCAAAGAGGGGTGAACTGTGCAGGTACAGGCCATCATCCCGGCAGCCGGAGCCGGGCTTCACCATGGGGAGTCCAGCGCAAGGGTGCTGATGTCCGTTGGAGGCCGGTCGCTGCTTCGACGCACGCTCGAGGCGTTCGACCGGTGCCCTGAGATCAGCGGCATCACGCTCTTGGTTTCCCAGCGCAACCTCCTCGAGGTGACGCGCGAGCTCGAGAGTGACGGCTGGCGAAAGGCGATCGACATTCACCTCGGCGGCGAGCGCCGGCAGGACTCGGTTCGCCTCGGCCTGCTCAGCCTGAAGGAGGACCCGCCGGATTTCGTCATCGTCCACGATGGCGCCCGACCTCTTATCAGCGATGACCTGATCCACGCCGGCCTCGAGGCCGCCCGCCAGCACGGCGCCGCCACCGCGGCGATCCCCGTCCACCACACGTACAAGCACGTGGACAGCGCCGGCTTCGTCCACGGCACCGTGGAGCGTGCCGACTTGATGCAGGTCCAGACGCCCCAGGTGTTCCGTTACGACTGGCTGCTGGAGGCGCACGAGAAGGCGGTGCGCGAGCGGATCGTCGTCGAGGATGATGCGGAGTTGATCGAGAAGCTGGGCAAGCTCGTCAAGGTTTTCTCCGGCTCCTCGCGCAACCTCAAGGTCGCGACCCGTGACGATGCGCTGATGGTGGAAGCCCTGCTGGCCGCCGACCCGTTGTGCGTGTAGGGACCGGGTTCGACCTGCACCGGTTGGTGGTCGGCCGCCGGCTGGTGCTCGGGGGCGTCGAGCTTCCCTGGGACATGGGTCTCATCGGCCACAGCGATGCCGACGTCATCTGCCACGCGCTGATCGACGCGCTCTGTGGCGCGGCGGGCATCGGCGACATCGGCACGCTCTTTCCCGACGATGACCCGAAGTACAAGGATGCTCGCAGCCTCGACCTGCTGCGCGAGGTTGCCGATCACTGCCGCCGCGCCAAATGGGCGGTGGAGAACGTCGACGTCACACTGCTCGCCCAGGTCCCGCGGCTCGCGCCCTATCGTGAGGCCATCCGCAACAACCTCGCGGGGGTGCTGGACATCGATCCCGCCGCCGTTGGCCTGAAGGCGACTACGACCGATCACGTCGGACCCATCGGCAAGGGCGAAGCCCTCGCCGCCCAGGCGGTGGCGCTGCTTCGAGAGATTCCGTGACGTCGTTGCGCCTCCACAACACGATGAGCGGCCGGTTGGAACAGTTCGTGCCGATCGAGCCGGGCCACGTTCGGATGTACACCTGCGGCCCGACCGTCCACGACTATTCGCACATCGGTAACTTCCGCACTTTCCTCTTCGAGGACCTGCTGCGCCGGGTCCTCCTCCAGCAGGGATATCGCGTCACCCAGGTGATGAACCTCACCGACGTCGAGGACCGCATCATCAAGAAGTCCGCCGAGCACGGCCAGACGATCGACGAGTTCACCGAGCCATACATCGAAGCCTTCTTCCAGGATCTCGACACGCTGCGGATCCAGCGGGCGGAGCATTATCCGCGCGCGACGCAGCACATCTTCGAGATGGTGTCGTTGATCGAACGCCTCACGGAGAACGGCCACACCTATGTGGCCGACGGGTCGACGTACTTTCGGATATCGAGCTTTCCCCGCTACGGCGCGCTGGCGCATCTCGATGTCAGCGGCCTGAAGGCGGGCGCCCGGGTCGACGTCGACGAGTACGGCAAGGACGACCCCAGGGACTTCGTCCTCTGGAAGGCGCGCAAGCCGGGTGAGCAGTCATGGGAAACGCCGTTGGGGACGGGACGGCCGGGCTGGCATATCGAATGTTCCGCGATGAGCATGCAGTACCTCGGAGAGACGCTCGATATTCACGCCGGTGGCGTCGACCTGATCTTTCCCCATCACGAAGACGAGATCGCCCAGAGTGAGGGTGCGACCGGGAAGACGTTCGCGCGCTACTGGCTGCACGCGCAACATTTGCAGGATGCGACCGGCGAAAAGATGTCCAAACGCCTTCGCAACTTTTCCACGGTTCGCGATCTCCTCGCTGAGGGCTATACGCCACGCGCCATCCGCTACGCGCTGTTGACGGGCGCGCACTATCGCAGTCCGCTTGCGTTTTCCCCCGAGCTGCTCAAGGCGGCGGACAGCGCGGTCAAGCGGCTGGATGAGTTCGCGGTTCGGCTCGGGAGCGTTGCCGCTGATGCCGAGGCGCCCGCGGACATTCGCGGCCGCTGGGACGAGGCCCTCAAGGACGATCTCAATCTCCCCGCAGCGGTCGGGCATCTCTTCGAGTTCATCAAGGCCTTTAACCCACGGTTGGAATCGGGAAAGGCGACGGCCGCGGAGCGCGCCGCCGCGATGGCGATGCTCCGCCACGCGAACCTGATCCTCGACGTCATCGAGTTTCCGGGCGCAGTGGACGCCGAGGTTGAGCGGTTGATCGCCGAACGCGAGGCCGCTCGCGAACGGCGCGACTTCGGTCGTGCGGACGAGATTCGGAAGCAACTCCTTGCCATGGGCATCCAGCTCGACGACACGAAGGACGGCCCCCGCTGGAAGCGGATACGGTAACCCGTGCCCCGGCCCCCTGACATCATCTACGGGCGCAATCCCGTTCTCGAGGCCTTCCGCGCCGGCCGGCCGATCAAGCGGCTCCTGCTGGCTGAGGGCCTCCGTGACGAACCGCGCCTGAAGGAGCTTCGACAGCTGGCCGCCGGCCGCCGGATCACGATCGAGGCAGCCGACCGGCGCAAGCTGGACGACATCGCGCACTCGGAGGCTCACCAGGGCGTGGTCGCCTATGTCGGTCCGCGGAAGTACTGGGAGCTCGAGCCGATGGCGCGCGAAGCCCTTGCCGAGCGGTCCGATGCCGTGCTGCTGATGCTCGACAGCTTGCAGGATCCACAAAACCTTGGCACCATCAGCCGGACGGCCGAGGCGACCGGCGTGGGCGGGATTGTAACCTCCCATAATCGTTCGCCGGAGGTGACGCCGTCGGTGGTGAAGGCGTCAGCGGGTGCCGCGGAGCACCTGCGTTATGCGCGCGTCGCGAACCTGGCGCAGGCGACCGATACCCTGAAAGACCTCGGCTTCTGGATCGTCGGCCTCAGCGGCGACGCACCCACGCTGTATACCGAGTTCGACTACCGCCGGCCGCTGGTGCTCGTCGTCGGCGCCGAAGGCGAAGGGCTGCACGATCTCCTGCGCAAGAAATCCGATGCCCTGGTGCGCCTCCCGATGCTGGGGAAGGTGAGCTCGCTCAATGCCGCCGTCGCCGGCTCCATCTTGCTCTACGAGGTCCTACGCCAGCGAGCCCAATAATTGGGCGCTCGGGGTTTACCGCGGCATACCTGGCAGGTTCGTGCCGGGCTCGCCGGTGCGGGCCCGATGCTCGTTGAGGGCGGCCTCGTATTCCTCGAGGGACTTGAACTCCTCCGCCTCGAGCAACACCTTCTTGGTCGCCGTTTCCCAATCCCGCGGTAGGGTCTTGAACATCGGCAGTGCTTGCTTGCGCCGGTAGAGGAAGAAGAGCGCGATGGCGGCCAGCACCCACAGTGGGCCGACGATGCGCGCATAGTGGTGGGTCAGGAGCACCATGATCAGGAAGAAGAGGACACCGAGGAAGCCGAGCGCACCGAGGACGGGAAACCAGACCTGGTTTCCGCGATAGGTCATCCGAATATTGAGCGGCATCTTGTACGGCCGCGGCGTGAACGGATCCCTGAGGCGCAGGACGAACAGCGAAATGAACACCAATAAATACCCGGTGGTCGCGCCGAAGGCATAGAGGTCGGCGAGAACGTCGATCGCGGCCGTCTTACCTGGTGATCCCGGCGTGAAAAAGGCGAAGACCGTCTGCAGCAGGGCGACCACGCCGAAAACGATGACGGCGCGGGCCGGGGTGGCGAAACGCTTGTCGACATGGGCAAACCAGTGGGGGAGCAGATCGAACTGGCTCATCGAGTAGCTCAGGCGAGAGGAGCTGACGACGCCGGAGTTTGCCGAGATGAACACGATCAGGAAACCAATGAGGGCGGTTACGGGCGCCGCGACGACACCAATGATCGGGATGTGGCCGGCGATGAGCGCTACCGGATCGCCTTCGTGTCCGGCGAAATCGGTCGGCTTGACGAGCCCGATGGCGAGGACGGAGAACGCCATGGCGAAGAGCAGAACTGAGATGACGAGCCCGATGGACGTCCGCGGGATGATCGTCGCCGGCCGGCGCGTCTCCTGGGCGACCTGCGAGATCGTCTCCAGCCCGACGAAGGCGATGATGGCCAGTGACGAGCCGAAGGCGAACTGGCTGAGCGTCGGGCGATCAAAGAGAAACTCGTGCGCCACGATGTCGGGTCGCCACACCAATACGAAGCCCGCAAGGACGATGATGCTCTGGGCGACGATGGCGACCGTCCCGATGATCTCGTTGAAGTTCGTCGACACCTTGATGCCGCGGACGTTGAGCCAGATCAGGATCACGATCCCGGCCACCGACTCGACCAACCAGAGCCAGGCCAGATGGATCGGTCCCAGCGTCACCGTGAAATCGGTGATGTGGTGCCCGAGCGTGATCCAGGGGAGGAAGTAGTTGAAATACCCGAAGGCGACCACGGTGAAGAGCGAGATATCGATCGTGTAGTCGAGCACCAGGGCGGCGCCGGCCACCAAGCCCGCGAGGTCCCCGAGCCCTCGGAGCGTGAAGTACTGGCCTCCGCCGGCGAGGGGATAGGCCGAGGCCAGTTCCGCGTAGCACAGGCCGACCAGCGCGAAGACGATACCGGCCGCCAGGAAGGCCAGCGGCGCCAGGCCGAGCGCGGCCAGTGTGATGATTCCCAGCGCGGTATAGATGTCCGCACCGACGGCGGCATAGCCCCACATGTACGAACCCCAGACGGAAACGTCGCGCCGGAGCTCGCTCCCGGATATCCCCTCGACGGGGTGGTGTCCGTCTGGCGGTGTCGGCATCGGCGCTCATCCTAACGCCAAAGGCCGCTCGTCCCGAGGATCGCCCGACATCGTAGGCTCAGGCGGTGGAACGGCTGATCGTCGACGGCTACAACATCATCTTTGCCTGGCCCGAGCTTTCCGCGCTCAAGGATGTGAACCTGCAGGATGCGCGTGAGTTGCTGATCGCCACCCTGGCGGACTACGCGGCGATGACGCGGCAGAAGGTGACGGTTGTCTTCGACTCGCATCGCCGGCCCGACGCCGAAGCGTCCGAGCAGACGGTCAGCGACGTCCAGGTCGTTTACTCCGGACGCAAGACGAGCGCCGACCACGTCATCGAGCGGCTGCTCTTCGAGGCCAGGGCGAGCGACGAGGTGACGGTCGCCACCTCCGACGCGCTGCAGCGCGATCTCGCGCTTGGCCGAAAGATCAAGACGGTTTCGGCGCTGACCCTTAAGGCCCAGGTGGATGCAGTGCTGGCGCGGCGGAACCAGCAGATTGGGGACACCCGTGCCCGTTCGGACATTGCCCGCCGGCTCGAGGATCGCCTCGACCCGAAAACTCGCGAACAGCTCGACCGGCTCCGGCGCGGCGAACCGCCCGAGAAATAAAAGAAAGCGGGCCGCTCGGCGCGGCCCACTTCTTGCTGGCTGGCCCTTAGCAGCGTGTTAGCCCGGGGCTGAAGCGATTGAACGCGGGCGTCGTCGTGTAGTAGTCGGTGACATACGTGCCGTCGCTGAGGCGGTCCCAGACGGCGGTGCCATTGATGACGCTGCCGGAGCGGACCTGGCAGACGATCATGATCCGATGGCCAGGCGCGAGAAAGCCCAACGTCCGGTAGCCGGTGCCAGGCCCGGAGCGCTGCCGCACCATGTCGGTCGTGGAGTAGAGATGCCCTAGCGGTTGTGCCGGCTGGGCCGGCGCCGGCTGCGTGACCGGCCGCACCGTCGTCGTGACGAAGTGAATGTAGCGATGCGCCCGCGCGGTGCGCTGTCCGTACCGCAGGTAGTTCGACCAGTTGTATTCCTCGACGATCGCGTTGCCGGCTCCGTCGACCGCCATTACGTAGGCGACGTGGCCGCCCCACCAGGCACCGTCCTCCCCGCCGTGCCAGACGGCCACCGAACCAACGGACGGATGGCTGTCGACCACATAGCCGATCGATGCCGCCGCCGCATCCCACGTTCCGCCGTTGCCGAAGAACGCGGTCTTCCCGTTCGGACCTTGCAGGGACGCACCGTGGAGGCGGACCCCTTCCTGGCTCAGCCGGAACGCGGCGAACGAGGTGCAGTACCCGGTGTAGAAGCCCCAGGGATCCAGTTTGTTGACCGTCCCTCGATAGGGATAGTCATCGACCCCGGCCGCACTCACCGATAGGGCCGGGACGCCAATCAGGAGCACGGTCGCCCCCATCACCGCCGACAACGCCTTGCGCACGCTGAACCTATTGCGACCCATTGGGCTGATGCCACCTCTCCGTCGCGCACGTCGCGCGGTATTTGCCTCCCCGACCGCTGTCCATACAACGAAAGGTCCGCGCCGATGGCATCGGCTGATCGCGGATCGTTGTTAATTGGTCGCAGCGCTGTTGGCCGCCGTCACGGGCTCACCAAGAAATCGTGTCAACCGGCGGCGGGACGGCCCAGTGCCGGCTGATCTTGAATCAGCTTCGGGCGCGCCCAGTGGAAGACGAGCAGGGCCCAGCTCCATCCAAGCATGGCGATCGTTAGATAGATGGCGGCCGCCTGCGTCGTGTGCTCCGACGGGAAGCTGAGAGAGGACAGGTGGCTGAGGTGCTCGACTGTCGGCCGCGGCCGCGCCACGAACAGCTTGACGACAAAAGGGAGCAGGGCGCTGCCGGCGGCGATCACCACCAGGGCGATGTCGTCGGCCGGGCGCTTCCAGCGACGCAGGAGCAGGAAGGCGATCGACAGTGGTGCGAGGAGGACGAATGAGCCCGCCTCGGTCACTACCCACGCGACCGAGGTCAACGTCGCGTTGCGACCGCCGGCGATGGCGCGCAGGGCCTGCGCATCAAAGCCCGGAGCCCATGTCCGAACGCCGATACCGGCGAGCGCGGTCAGGACTGCCAGTCCGAGCAGGATGGCGAGGACGCGCACCGAAAAAGCGAGGAGGGCTGCGCGCTTATCGATGCTTCTCCTTAAAGCTCGGCGACGTGATCACCCGGAGCCCGGCTGGCACAACCTCGAAGTTCGCGGGAATCTTCCCGGCGATCTCACCGTCAAGGGTGACGTCCATCGGCTCCGCTGTCCGCACACGCAGCCGCGACACCTGCAGGGTTCGAAAGCCGCGGATCGGCCGATGCACGCGAAGGATGGGATAGAGCGCCGAGCGCAGTAAGCGCCGGATGGGCAGGTGCTCGATCATGATGACGTCGAGGGTCCGGTCGTTTGCGCCCGCACCCGGGAGCTTCAGGTCGAGAAATCCGCCGAAGATGGGCGCATTGATGACCGAAATGTGGACAAGGCTCAACTGCTCGGTTCGCCCCTCGAACTCGACCTCGCAGTTGAAGATCGGCCGTTCCTTCATCGCGATCGCCATCGCCACCGCATAGGTCAGCCGCCCGAACCGCGCGCGTAGATCGGCTCGTGTCGCGAAGCGCGCGAACTGCACGTTGATACCGGCGGCGGCCGCATGAACGAAATGCCGAGGCTGCTCACCATCGCGCGTCAGTTTGCCCGCGTCGATGCCCGAGACGTGGCCGCCAGCCAGCAGTCGCACGGCCTTCTCCACGTTCATGGGGATCTTGATCGAGCGGGCGAAGTCGTTCGAGGTGCCCAACGGGATAATGCCGAGAACAGCTGGTGTCGCGATGACCGCATTCGCGACCGTGCCCACGGTTCCGTCTCCGCCGGCCGCGACAACGATCGGTGGCGGCGAGCCGTTGCGGCGCAAGAGGTCGGGCAGGCGCGCAAGATCGCCCACCGAGATCTCGGAGGCCACCTCGAGCCCGCTGTCGGATATCGCTCGTCGGGCCCGAGCCATTTTTTTCTTGTGTCCGGCCTGCGGACTCATCACCAGGATCAACCGCGTGGTTCCGGCACGGTCCGCCTCGGACGCCGAAGACGGCGGCTCCCACAACTGGCGAACGGCCTCGATCAACGGACCGCTGGCGAGGCCCATCCCGACGCCAATCGCCGCCCCAGCCAGAACGTCGAACGGATAGTGCACCCGCAAGTGCACGCGCGAGTATGCAATCGTGGCGGCCAGGGGCAGGAGCGGTGCGAGCATGCGTGGATCCTCGAGGCCAACCCCGGTTGCGAAAGCAAAGGCCGATGCCGAATGGCCGGAAGGAAAAGAGAAGCTGCCGGGCAGGCTGATCGGGAGCGGCCGATCGCCGCGCCGTCTCGGCGGCCGACCCCGCCGGGCGAGGTATTTCAACGGCAGGTTCACGAGCGTTGACGTGATGCCGATCGATATAACCCCGCGAAGTGCCGCGCGCTGTCCCCGGCGACCACCAACCGTCGCGATCAGGCCGGCGATCGCGATCCAGAGCAACGATCGATTCGCGGCGTTGCTCAATCGCTTGAGACTGATATCGACGGCGCGTCGCTCCTCTCGCGTCAGGCGGCGGAACAGTCGCCGGTCGAAGGCATCAAGGGCGGCTAGGAAGCGCAATGGCTAACGGCATACCCAGACGCGGCCGTGTAGCCCGATGACCCATCCACACCAGCGGGGTGTGGACTTGACTGGCAGCGCCGGCGGAGGCGGCGGCTGATAGAACTCGGAGACCTCGCGCGGATCGATCGGCTGGATGGAGGTGCCGGCCGCGAGGAGCTCGCTGACGGTCAGGAACTGGTAGCCGCGCTTCTCGAGTTCCGGGATCAACAGCCGCAACGCCAGGCCGGTCGACGGGGCGTTGGAGCCACCATTCAGATGCATGACCACGATCGATCCCGGTTTGACTTCCGAGAGCACGGTGGAGACGATCTGCTGCGGATAGCTGTTGAAGGCGTCGATCGAGTTGACGTTCCACTGAACCGGAATGAGCCCGGCGGCATGGACGAGGTCGAGCGCTGGGCGGTCATAGCAACCCCCGGGAAACCGAAAGTACTTCGGCAGGACGCCCGTCGATCGCTCGATCGCCTTCTGCGCGAGCTGGATCTGCCGCGCTTGCTCCGCTCGGCTGACGCCTCCGAGCAGGTAGCAGGGCGTGTGAAAGGCCGGGTGCGAATAGCTTTGGTCGCCGATCTCGAAATTCGGGTTGTTTGCGATTTCGCGGGCCAGGGCCGGGTACACCTCGGCCCACATTCCGGTCATGAACAGGGTTGCGTGGAGCTTGCGGGACTCGAGGAAGGTGAGAGCATCCCTGTTGATCCAGACCGCGCCGCCGCGGGCGGCGGTCGCCATCTCCGCATCCATATCGAGGTCGAAGGTCAGCGCCACCACTTTGCTGTTCGTTGCGGCGCCCAGGACGACCCGCGGAATCGTCGTCGGGCCGCTTACGGCCGGGCCGGGCCCCCGACGTGGATGGTCCCGAAGATCCATCTGGGCGGCGTGCGCCGCCGTCGGAGCGGTGATGACCGGGGCGTGGGGTAGTCGGATGTACGAAAACGCGCCGGAAAGGAGCAGAACAATCACGGCCACAATGGCCCCTCGCCGCACCACTCCGTTGCTCACGCTAACTCAACTGTATTAATAAACGGCTAAATCGCGTGGCGGATCGAGTTAGTCGGCTGACGCGGGTGCGATCGCCGCAACCAACGCCAGGTCGCCGGGCCTTACGGACTTCGGATCGAATTTCCGCACGTTAGCCGCCATCTTCGTGAGCGCCTCGGCCATCGACATCGGTGGCGCAGCATCTTTCTTGCGAGACGGAGGAACGAAGCGCACGGGGTTGATCCGTGCGACGACCACGGCGCGAAGGTACGGGCTCTTCATGCCCATCGCTTGCATCGTCTTCAGATGGGCGGCGACGCGATCGTCGATGTCCATGATGCGGACCGCCCATTGCTCGCGCTGCCGCAATGCCGCGGGCAGGGTGACATCGAGGAAGCGGTCGACTTTGTTGAGAACTGACTGATAGGAAGAGCCGGCGAAGCGAGAGCGTTGCGCGTAGGCGCCGCCCAGCGTAAGGAAAACCGGCGAGTCGAAGGTGACCGCGTGCTCGACTTCTTTCGAGCGAGGTTGCTCTTTGGCGAGCTGGCGGGCCATGCGGATCACCTCGAGGCTGCGGTCGCGAAGGTTGTGCGCTTTTTCTGTGTTGAGCGCGAGGATCCGGAAGGCCAGCTTCTCGTCGGGCACCAGAAGGGCAGTGACCGAGCGCATGCCGAGGCGGCGCGCCGCCTCAAGCCGATGACGCCCGTTTGGCGACCAGAATCCGTCGTCGGACGGCACTGCGATGACGGGGTCGAGGAACAATCCGGCCGCGCCGATCGCCTCGGCCAGTCGGCTGGCATGGGTCTTCGACAGGTCGCGCTGGAAGGGCGTCGCGACGACCTTCTTGATGGGAAGCGATGCCAGAATCAGCGCCTGTCCAGCGAATGGATCCCGATAGGCGCCGACCACCACGCCACCCTGCTTCCCGACCTGCTCAACGAGTGCGGCGACGTCTTTCCCCGTGGTCTCGATGATGCTTTCCTTCGGCTCTGGCCCGCGCGCGGCGGCAGGCTTGCGCGAGCGGATAGGCTTCCTGGGCGTTTTCTTAGCTGCGGCCATTCCTCAAAGACTACCCGGAGGCGTTGCCGGAGCCTAGAATGCCGACCACCAGGCCGGTGAGAAAGGCTAATCAGGCAGGTTCAGAGCTTACGCTACTGACGAAGGCGCAATGGAGGAAAGTTATCCTCGGGACCGTCCTCGCCGTGGTCGCAATTTTTGGAATCTATATCGGGGCCCTTTTGTTGGCTGACGCGATTTGGCCCTAAAGGCACCGCCCTTCAGGCGTGGTTTCCTGCGAGCTACCGGAGCTAGCCTCGGATAGTCACTCATCAATTCCGGGCAAACGGCCCCTCCGATGCTTACGAAACTGTGTCAAGAATCAGCCGAAACCCCTGTAAGGCATCAGCCGAAACTGTGTAAAGCATCAGCCGAACACGTTTTGTCGGGTATCAGCCGAAGTCGCACACAGAAATTGGAGCCCACAGCCGGGGTTGAACCGGCGACCTTCGCCTTACCAAGGCGACGCTCTACCACCTGAGCTATGTGGGCTCTGGTATTGGGCAGAGGAGGATTCGAACCCCCGAAGGCGCTAGGCCAACTGATCTACAGTCAGTCCCGTTTGACCGCTTCGGTATCTGCCCGACCGCGTGATTTTACCGATAATCGCGCGATGGGCACACGGCGCCTGATGTCGCGCGACGGTTAGAGCCTGGGGCCATTGATGGCTAGTGGGATTGCGTCAGGAGTTTGTCCTGCTTGAGGAAGAGCCCAGTTTCCCGGAACAGAAAGTAGAGGCCTCCCGAAACCAGCAGCCAGGCCAACAGGGCGAGTGCGAGCGCGACCACGGGGTTCGCACGCAATAGCTGAAGGGCGGTGAAGGCAAAGGCGGCGAGGCCGATCGCCCCGAGGACGCCACCGCTGGCGTCGGCCCAGGCCTTGGTTGTTCCCTCCTTTTTCTCAATCAGCGTCAGGGTCGCGGGGAGGACGGCGGGGAATGCAAGGAAGAGTCCGCCGAATCTGGGGCCGAACACCGAGCCGGAAATGGCGGCGACCAGGGCGATTCCGCCACCGAACACGAACCGTATCAGCAGCTCCGACGGGCTGGCTTTGCGTAGCTTGGACCAATCGAAACCAACGGGCTCGAGATCGTCGTCGCGTAGTTGACGCCCGTCCACCGGCTAACCGCCCACGACCAGGTATAGGCCCCCGGCGACGGCGAACCAGGCTAGCCACGCGAGGATCGATCCGACGAGTGCGTGCAACCGATTCATGAGGACCAGGGAGACGAGGCCGTAGGCGACCATGCCGGCGCTGCCGATTAACATCCCTTGCGCGTACGGAAGGGTCGCACTCGCGCCCTTGTCAATGACGGCTATGGCGAGACTGGCCAGCGCCACGGACGGTGCCGCCGAGAAGAGTCCGGCGAATCGCTTCGGATGACCAGCTTGGCCAATGAGTGAAAAGCCAACGACCGCAAAGCCGCCAAGGAGGGCTTTGAGGCCGATCAGGGCTGTTGACATGATACACTAGTAGTATCAGGTTTCACGTAGGTGCTGATAACACCAAGGCCAAGGAGGAGTCGCGATGCCACGGGGAGCCAGTCCAAAACGAGAGCGACAGTATGAGGACATCAAACAGAGTGCTAAAAAGTCAGGGCGGTACGGCGGTCGCGCCGAGGAAGTCGCGGCCCGCACGGTGAACAAGATCCGGCGCGAGAAAGGTGAAACGAAAGCCCAGCGATCCGGCTCGAAGAAGTCCTCGACCAGGGCGAGCGCCAGCAGCTCGCGAGCGGCAAAGCCTCGTGCGCCGAAGTCGCGTTCGACCCAATCCCGCGCCCGCGCGCGCAGATCCTCGACCCGCCGGTCGAGCCGGTCCTCGAAGTCCCCGGCCCGCACGGGCCGGTCGCGGCGTGCGGCCAGCAACGGCCGGGGTTTCGCTGGGATGAGCGATCAGCGACAACGGCGAATCGCCGCAGCGGGTGGACGGGCGGCTCACCAGCAAGGTACGGCTCACGAGTTTTCGGCGGCGGAGGCGCGCAAGGCGGGGCAGAAGGGTGGCGAGGCTGTCAGCCGCAATCGCAGCCACATGGCGGAGATTGGGCGCCGGGGCGGGGAGCGTTAGAACGCAATAGACTGGTCGCGTGGCCACAACGATCGAGCGGCAGGCGGCAGCTCCGATCGTCAGTGTGCCTGACCGGTTCAACATCGCCGACTACCTGGTGGACCGTCACCTTCGGGAGGGGCGCGGCGGTCGCACCGCCATTCTCTGCGGTGACGACGCGGTCACCTACGCGCAGGTAGCCGAGCGATCGAACCGGGTTGGCAACGGGTTACGGTCACTCGGTGTTCGGCGTGAGGAGCGCGTCATGCTCCTGCTGCTGGATACGCCGGCCTTTGCGTATAGCTTCTTCGGCGCCCAGAAGATCGGAGCCGTGCCGATCCCAACGAACACATTGCTGAAGAGCCAGGACTACCGCTACATACTCAACGACTCGCGGGCCACGGTGGCGATCGTCAGCCAGCCGCTGCTGCCGCAGCTCGCCCCGATCCCGCGCGATGAGCTGCCCTATCTGCAACACCTGGTCGTCGACGGCGCTCCGATCGCCGGCGCGATCAGCTTCGACCAGCTGCTCGCCGCTGAACCAGGGCTCGAGCTGGAGCCGACCGGCAAAGATGACGCCGCCTTCTGGCTGTACTCGGCGGGCACCACCGGCTTCCCCAAAGGCGCCGTGCATTTGCATCACGACATCGTCCACACCGCCGTGTGCTACGCGCAGGGCATCCTGAGGATGACCGCCGCTGACCGGACGTTCTCGGTCGCCAAGCTGTTTTTTGCCTACGGGCTGGGTAACGCGCTGACCTTTCCGTTTGCGGTCGGCGCCACCACCATCCTCTGGCCCGGGCCGCCGACGCCGCCCAACGTCTATGGGCAAATCGAGCAGCAGAAGCCCACGCTGTTCTTTTCGGTCCCCACGAATTACGGCCAGCTACTGGCGCACAAGCGCGACGGTGCGGACTTCGACCTATCCAGCATCCGGCAGGCCGTGTCCGCCGGCGAGGCGCTACCGAAAGCGCTCTACGAACGCTTCCGGGATCGATTCGGTGTCGAGATCCTCGATGGGATCGGCAGCACAGAGATCCTGCATATTTTTATCTCCAACCGGTCGGGTCGAGCCCGTCCGGGATCCGCCGGAGAGCTGGTGCCGGGATACGAGGCGCGCATCGTCGACGAGACCGGCCACGATGTTCCGGACGGGACTGTCGGCAACCTGATGATCAAGGGCGACAGCACCTGCGCCTACTACTGGAACAAGCACGAGCGGACCAAGGACACCATCGAAGGCCATTGGATCCGCACCGGCGACAAGTTCTCGCGCGATGCCGATGGCTACTACTGGTACGCCGGCCGCGCCGATGACATGTTGAAAGTTGGTGGCATCTGGGTCAGCCCGGTGGAGATCGAGAACACGTTGGTCGAACACGCCGCGGTGCAGGAGGCGGGCGTCATCGGGCGGCGCGATGCCGACGACCTGGAAAAACCCATGGCGTACGTCGTGCTGGCCGCCGGCCAGCAGCCGTCCGCCGAGCTGGCACGCGAGCTGCAGGATTTCGTCCGTTCGAAGATCGCCGAGTACAAGCGCCCCCGCTGGATCGAGTTCGTCGAGGCGCTGCCGAAGACCGCCACCGGCAAGACGCAACGCTTCAAGCTGCGGCAGGCTGCCTCAGAGGCGGTCTAGCGCGGCGTAATACCAGCCGACGGCCGGCAGGAACCAGGGCGTCTCGCGATACAGTGGCAGGCCCGGAAACGCCCGTTGCCAGCAATCCGGCAACTCACCGCCGGCGATCCAATCGGCCGCGAGCTGCCCGAAGTAGGTCGACATCGCAACCCCGGTGCCGCAGTACCCGAGGGCATACGTGATGCCCTCGATGCGGCCGATGTGGGGCAGGCGGTCAAAGGTGAATCCGACGTTGCCGCCCCAGGCGTGCTCGACCATGATCCCCGCCAGCTGCGGGTGGACGCGAATCAGCGCGGCATAGAGCCAGTCGCGGGCCTTCGCGGTCGTCGTCGGCGCAAAACTCGCCCGGCCGCCGAAGAGCATGCGGTTGTCGCTGCTCAGCCGCCAGTAATAGAGGAAGTTCTTCGAGTCGAACAGCATTCGCCGGTTGGGAATGGCGCTCCGGGCGCGGTCGGCGGACAGCGGCTCGGTGGCGATGATGTAGCTGCCGATCGGGATGATGCGGCGCCGGATCAACGGAACCAGCCCATCGCTGTAGCCATTGGTCGCGAGCAGCACATCTCGGGCGGCGATCTCTCCCCGGGCGGTCTTGATGGTGAAACCGCCGGGCCGCCGGCGCTCGATGGCAATGGCCGGCGTTCGGTCATGGAGCCCTGCGCCGCCATCCCGGGCCAGGCGCGCCAGCCCGGCGAAGTACTTTGCGGGATGGAACCCGCCGCTCCGTCCGAAGAGCAGCGCGCCGTGATAGATCGATGAGCCGATCTCCGAAGTAAGCGCGTCTCGGTCCAGGGCTCGCGCGTCGACGCCAAACTCATCTCTCAGGACTTTCGCCTCAGCCTCGAGATGTTCGACGTCAGCCGGCTTATAGGCGAGGTGGAGGTGGCCGCTCCGTGCGTAGTCGCATTCGATCTGGTTGCTGGAGATCGTTTCCTCGACGAGCGCGAAGGCGTCCAGGCTCGCCTGGTAGAGCTGGCGACCGCGGTCGCCGTAGCGCCTGAGCAAGGTGCCGGCGCCCATCTTGTAGCCGGGGTGGACCATGCCGCCGTTGCGGCTGCTGGCACCCCAGCCGAGCTCGTGTTGCTCCAGGAGCGCGACCGAACGTCCGCGCGCGGCCAGCCGCGCTGCGGCCATCGTCCCGGTGTAACCGCCGCCGACGATCACAACATCGACTTGCGATGGAAGGGGGGCTGGGTCTAATGCCTTAGGTCGGGCTTCCCGCCACCAGTAGGGTTCCTCGCGATAGTCAGGAGCGAGGAGGGTTACGCCTGGACCTTGACGCCGCGCCAGAAGGCGACGTAGTCCTTGATCTTGGCGGCTTCCGGCTTCGGCGACGGGTAGAACCAGGCGGCATCCCGGTTCGTCTGGCCGTCGACCGCGACCGTAAAGTAGCTCGCTTCGCCTTTCCAGGAGCAGATGGTGTGCGTCTCGCTGGGCTGAAAATGCTCGCGGTTGACCGCATCGGGTGGGAAATAATGGTTCCCTTCAACGACAATCGTCCGGTCGCTCTCCGCCAGGGTGACGCCGTTCCAGATTGCCTTCATCGTGCCTCTAAAAACCCGGTCCGGCGGCTAGCTTATTCCGCCGGCAGCCGCCTGTAGGGTCTGGCGACTCGCATCCAGTGTATACACGTTGTAGGCGTGGCGGATGACCGGCTGCGCCACGTTGCGCACCGGGATGCCGGCAGGTGTACGCCCCTTTTCGGCCCCGTGATGCGCGTGACCATGAAGGACCAGGTCGGCTCCAGCGTTGTCTACCGCTTCCGCCAGCAGGTAGCTGCCGAGGAAGGGGTAAATCTCCAGCCGCTCGCCTTCCAGTGTCGCCTCGATAGGCGAGTAATGGAGGAGCGCGATGCGAAGGTCGGCGTCAAGGCCTGCGAGGGCCCGCTCCAGCCGGTCGGACAGCATCTTCGTGTGCGCGACGAACGCCTTCATCTCAGGCTCGCCGAAATCGCTGCCATGGGCACCCCGAAAACCACCACCGAAGCCCTTGGTACCGGCGATGCCGACCCGAACGCCGTCGACATCGATGGCCGCCGCCTCACCCTCGAGGACCCGAACGCCCGCGTCTTCGAGGACGCGACGGACCTCCTCCTCACGGTCGGCGTGGTAGTCGTGGTTGCCGAGCACGGCCAGCACAGGCACCGGCAGACCGCGCAGCTCGTCGGCCAGGATCTTGACCTCCTCCGGTCCACCGCATCGCGTCAGGTCACCGGCGAGCAGCAGGAGATCGGCGCGGTCTTGAAGATGCTCCAGGCTTGGCCGAAGAATCTCTTTCGAACCTTCGCCGTAATGAAGGTCGCCGACGGCCGCGATCCGAATCACGACACGGGCTCCTCGCCGTCTGGCTCGGCGGCCGGCACGACGGTCGTCTCGTTGACGACCTCGTAGTCGGGCAACAGTTCTTTCGCGACTTCGGTGATCCGTTGCTTCAGTTGCGGGCTCGACACGTTGCCGCCCAGCATCACTCGATGCGCCCGGACTTCCACTCTCAGATCCTGCTCGGCGACCCGGGGGTCGTGGATCAGCTTCTCGCGGATCGCCTCAGGGAGGTAGTCGGGGCGCGGCTCGCTCACTGGGCGTAGATCTCCTCGTACAGGCGGCGGATCACCCACGTCGGCACCAGGATATCGGCGGATTGCGCGTAGATGAGCAAGGCCAGCAGCCGACGGGCGCCGACTCGCCCGCGCCGGATCAAGTAGCTCCAGTCGAGTTGAGCGCGCCCGAGGATCGCCAGGGCGTCGAACCAGTGGCGTGAGGTCTCCTCACGATGGACGATCGCCTTGATCACGATCTGATCTTCGGGGCTAGGAAGCCTGAGGCGCAGGTCGTGATAGTCGCGCTCGACCGATCGGGACTGCATCTCGTCATCGAGGTAGATTCCACCCATCACCATGAAGATGACGTCGACCATGACGTCGTCCTTGAATGCCTTGTAGATCCAGACGGGGTCGGTCTCCTCGGTGGTGAAGCCGGAGCCGCGAAGCGCCTCCAGGACGTCGCGCGCGTCATCGGGACGAACGAGAAAGTCGATGTCGTGGGTCCAGCGCGGGCGTCCCACCAGTGACGAGGCCAAGCCGCCGAGGACCAGGAACGGGTAGCCTGCCCGGTCGACCGTCTCGACAGCCTCGCGCAGAACCCGCGCGAAGCTCTCGTCGGCTCTCGCCCGCTCTACCTTGAGGATGTCACTTTTCGCGATAGTCAAATTGTAGACGTCGGACGCCGGATCAGCCCTGGTCGGAATTGCTCGCCCATAGGTAGGCGGCCGATTGCCCGCTGATATAGAGGAAGGCGACCACGGCGAGGAACAGTCGCATGTACCAGGCAACATGTGGGGTGCCGATCACGATCAAGAAGGCCGCGAGCACCCCGCCGCCGATCGGGACCAGCCAGCGGGAGAGCGCGCGCTGCTGAGCTCCAGCTGCCTCTCGGATCAGGTTGGGGCGCGACGCGGCGCCGATCAATGTATTCTCCATGTCCCTATTAGCAAACCGGCCGCGCCAGCTCCGTTATTCCGGCTATCAGCCCACTGAGCGACGTCCAGTTCAGCCGCTTCACGGAGACCGAGGTCGCCAAGCTGCTCACCTTCGGCCGGCCTCGCGGGGCGCTCGAGGTGATGGTGCCGATGTCCGACGATGAGCGGCGGGACCTCGAAACCCACCTGAAGGAACACTTCCGCCTCAGCCTCGCGATGCAGGTGAAGGCCACTCATGTTCTCTACCAACACGGTAGGATCAGCCGGCTGCAGAAACGCTTCTCCGTAAAGCGAGAGCGACTGATCGACGACCTCTTCTTCTGGTACTTCTTCGGGTTCATGGACCTGACGACGGCGGCCTTCCGCGCCCCAGTTTTCCTGGTGCCATCGCATGTCGTGCATACCGAGGCTGTCCATGAGGTTCACGGCAACATCGTCGAGTTCGACTTCGTGGCCAGCATGAGCCCATGGTCGAAAGATCGCTGGCGCCCCTACGCCTGCGATCCGGCTGAGGTCGCAGGCCGGGTCGTGAAGTTCCTGCAAGCTCATGAAGGCCGCCGGCGGGCGGCCATGGGAAGGGCTGCGGGGTCGATCATCGTCGAGCCGGGGACAATCCTGGTGGCTCGAGCAGCCTAAATTGGAGCAGCTCGGGATCACCGTTACCTAGCCGATTCGAAGTCGCGCTTGACCCGCCCCCCGGCGGGCATCTACACTGGCGGTCTCAGATTGTTGAGTTTGTCGATCGATTGAATCAACTATGTCAGCTGCCAGCACCGAGTCGCCCCTCTACGATCGAACGGCGCGCAAGGCGCACCAGTGGAGCATGGTCGCGCTGGTCGCGGCGGGCCTGATCCTGCAAGGAATCCCGGGCGCCCTCCTGCTGACCGTCGCCGGGCTGATCATGCTGGCCGGCCGGTTCTGGTGGCCGGCCGACGTGGTTCGCCAACTGGTGTGGCGCGTGCTCGAGCCAGCCGGGATTCTCAGGCGCGACGAGGTCCACGAGGATCACGAGACCCGACGGATCGCCCGGGTCCTGGGCGGCGCGATCTGGCTGCTCGCCGCCGCGTCACTGCTGGCGGGCTACCCGATCGTGGCCTGGGTGCTCACGCTTCCCATCGCGGTGATGGTGGCGCTGGATGCGAGCCTCGACTTCTGCGCGCTCTGTTTCATCGTGGCGCAGCTGAATCGGCGCGGCATCCTGCGCGGTGCCTGAGATGGTCGAGCGCGCGCTCATCCTGGCAATCGTCGTGGTCGCCGTTTCCGCGACCGCGATCCTCGCCCGCTGGTGGCTGGGCCGCGGGTTGACCGGCTTGCGGACCATGCAGGCAGAGGGTCTGTGGACGGCTCTTGGCACCCTGCCCGATGGCCGTCCGTCACTGGTCGTCTTTTCCACTCCGAGTTGCACGGTCTGCCGGACCGCGCAGTATCCGGCGGTCGAGACCGTCGAAGCGACTTACGGCTCGGCGCTTCGCGTCCTGCGGGTCGATCTCTCGCGCCAGCCGGCGGCCGCGAATGCGTTCAGGGTGCTGACGGCGCCATCCACGGCCCTCTTGACCAGTGACGGTCGGGTCGACACCTTCAATCACGGCTTCGCCCCGGCCGAGCAGCTGACCGCGCAACTCAGCGCGCTTGGCGCTTCGCCAGTGTCGCCTCGGTAACACCGGCCGCCAAATCCACCAGCTCGTGCGGTGCGGCCGTCGGGCGCCCATCGCTCAGTCGCACCCAGACCCACTCGGTGAGAACCTCGGCCAGCAGCAGGTCATCGGCGACGCGGCGGATGAATGTCCGTCTCACGCCGCGCGCGCCCTTGACGAGCTCGACCTTGACGGTCAGCTCCACCTCATCCCCATACACCGCGGGTTGGTGATAGGTGACGTCGGTGTGCCGGATGACCCAGCCACCGCCTCGACTGGCCGACCAATCCCGACCGTAGCCTGCCGCCTCGGCGTGCGCGGTGGCGACTTCCTCCGCCCAGCTGAGATAGACCACGTTGTTCACGTGCCCGCGGCTGTCCAGCTCGTAGCCGCGCACGGGCCAGCGGACGGTGAATACGAGCGGGTCAACCACCCGACTATTCTGAAGATCTTCACTCGGCCTCGCCCGCTCGGGCTTTGGTTCGGGGCGCAAGCTCGCGCCGGAAGAACCGTTTCAGTTTTTATGCCCCGCTCTCAGCGCGATCAGATGGAGGCGATGCTGCGCCAGGCTGACGCCAGCCTGGAAAAATGGTTTCGGGGCGCCAAGACGCGCGGTGCGGGCATCCTCCGGCAGCGGGTTGACGATCTCCAGGCTGGGCTGAAGACGCTCAGGACGGGACTCGAGCAGCTCGAGCGTGGGCGCACGGCCGCACCCGCCGAAAAGGTCGATCGCATGCCGACGGCTACGGCGCGCAAGCGGCGGGCTCGTCCGACGGTTGCCCGCAAGCCCTCCCTGGCCCGCAAGCGCAAGAAAGCCGCCTAAACGTCACACGAGGTGATGCTCGATCGCATATCGGGTCGCGGCGCTTCGTGACTTGACGCCCAACTTCGCATAGACGGACCGAAGGTGCGCGTCGATGGTCCGGGTGCTGACCCCGAGCTCTTCGGCTAACTGCCGGTTGGTCAAGCCGCTCGTCACGCGCCGCAGGATCTCGACCTCACGGCCGGTCAGGCCATCGGTTCTTGACCGCCTAGGCACTATTGCGCACCGCCGGATAATGTGAGATTGTGTGTGACACCACGACCGTTATTGCTCATCATACCAGTCATATAGAGCGCATTGAGCGATAAATTGCTCACCACACGCGAGGCGGCCCGCTTCCTTCGGGCGAGCGAGGCGTCGTTACGCCGGTGGGCCGATGCCGGACTACTGCCGGCAAGCCGGGTGGGGCGGCGGCGAGCACGCCGCTTCAAGGAGGAGGACCTGCTGCTCTTCATGGGCCCGGAGCAGGGTGGCTCATCGCGGGCGACGACCAGCCTGCCGCGCGCGATCTCGCTGGAAAATATGTTCGTCGGCCTCGGGAGTCACCTGGCCAGCTTCTACAGCACCGACGCCGGCCGTCTTCGCCTGGGTCTTCCGTTTCTGCGCGACGGCATTCAGTCCGGCCAGGCTTGCATCTTATTCGCGCTACCGGACGCACGAGAACAGTACCTCCAGGGCCTCCGACGCGAGGGTGTCGACATTGCGGCGGCTGAGCGGGCCGGTCTGCTGACGATGCTGTTGGTTCCGCCACTCTCGCCCGAACAATTCATCTCCCTCCTCGAAGGCATTTTCATCGATATCACCCGGCAGCGGCCCGGGCCATTCCGGCTCCTTGGTGAGCCTGTCGCAGGATTGGCGGCCGTGCAATCGGTTCCGGCCTTTTTGAGCTTCGAGCACCAATGCGGTGCACTGGCCAAGCGGTTTCCGCTGGTGATGCTCTGCGCCTACGACGTGCGGGAGTTCGACGGGCAGACCATCATCGAGTGCCTCAAGCTTCACCACGATACGTTCGCCTACGAACTCGGTTACTTCCTGAGCTGATCAGAGCAATCCGTGCTGGACGGCGTAGCGAGTCGCGGCGCTTCGGTGCCCGACGCCGAGCTTGTGAAAAATCGAGCGCAAATGCGCGTGGACGGTTCGGCGGCTGAGAAAGAGCGTCTCGGCGATCTCGTTGTTGGTCATTCCCCTTGCCACCAGCCGCAAGACCTCGATCTGTCGCGGCGTCAGGTGCTCGAGGCCGGCCGCTACCGACGCATCCGGTTCCGCCAGGTCGACGCCTGGCGGCGGCGGCGCGCCGTCGTGCCCCGTGGCCAAAATGGCACCCCCTCTACCTCCGGTTCGATACGTACGGAGACCGTATTATTCCGTTCCTCACACAGCGTCGCAGTCGCCCGTCGTCGCTGCATCGGCAGGAATACCTATTGTGCGGGCGCAAATAGCTCCCTGAGGTGAGGCCTTTTCGGGGCATCGCGTACGCCCTTGGGGCGATCGCGTCGGTCCAGGTGGGGGCGACCGTCGCCCGGCACCTGTTCGCCTTTCTTGGCCCGGCCGGGACGGTGTTTGTGCGTGTCGCCTTCGGTGCCGGCATCCTGCTGGCGATCGCGCGACCGCGATGGCCGCGATTCGACGCCCGGCAGTGGCGCGCCATCATCTTTTTTGGCCTGATCGTCGCGGGGATGAACCTGTGCTTCTATGAGGCGATCGCGCGCATCCCGCTCGGGGTCGCGGTCACGATCGAGTTCGTCGGCCCACTGGCCGTCGCGATCGCTGGTTCGCGCCGGCCACTCGACCTCGTCTGGGCAGCGATGGCCGCGGCCGGCGTGGCGCTGCTGTCGTTCATCGGCGGTACCGTGACGACGATTGGTCTGCTCTTCGCACTGGGAGCAGCCGCGGGCTGGGCCTCCTACATCGTCATCAGCCAACGCGTGGGGCGCATGGTGCCCGGTGGAGACGGCCTGGCGTTCGCGCTCGCCGCTGGCGCATTGGCGCTGCTGCCGTTCGGCATCGCAGGCGCGGGAGGCGAGCTTCTCAACGTTCGCAACCTCGGCATTGGCCTGGTTGTCGCGATCCTGTCATCAGCGGTCCCGTTCTCCCTCGAGTTCGCGGCGCTGCGCCGCCTGCGGAGACAGCTCTTCGGCATCCTGATGAGCTTGGAGCCGGCTATGGGAGCGGCGGCGGGCTTTTTCTTCCTCGGCCAGCAGCTTTCGCTCCGGGATGTCGTTGCCATCGGCCTCGTGATCGTGGCCAGTGCCGGCGCAACGCGGACCGCGGCGTCGCCTGCCGCCATGGATGTCCCCTGAGTGAAGCGTTTGGGATGGGTCGAGGACGGGTACAATTGGTGGAGTTGCCAGCGAAGTTCGCTTCCCCCTTCA
Organism: Chloroflexota bacterium; assembly: GCA_005889395.1. Taxonomy (GTDB): domain Bacteria; phylum Chloroflexota; class Dormibacteria; order CF-121; family CF-121; genus CF-13. Next base: position 19,230 of record VBFX01000216.1, on the reverse strand, counting down.
ATCCCGGTGAGCTTGTGCTCCACACCACGCACGGCCTTAGCCGCTACGTGGGAACGCGGTTGCTCGAGGCAACTGATGGGACAAGCGCCCAGTATTTTCAACTCGACTATGCCGACGGCCACCGAGTCTTCGTGCCGGTCGAGCACGTGGAGCGCCTGAGCAAGTATCTCGGTGAGGAGTCGGCGCTCGCGCGGCTCACCACGAGTGAGCAGCGCTCGCCCTACAGTCGCAGCCAGAAGCCGCAGTAAGGGGCCGTCTCAGGTCCCTCCGCGCTGCGCCGGCTCCTCCTCGAGCGACGACGCCACCTCCCGCTGAATCTCGGCGTCGTCCCGCTTCATGGTGGCGCGCGATCGCTGCAGCGATGCCTCCGCCCGCACTAAGCGCTGCTCGGCGCGCTTCAGGACCTCCCGGCTGCGATCGATCGCCTCTTGCTGACGCCTGACCATGTCGGGAACGGCTTCACGCAGGGCTCGCCCACGCTCGTCGAGCATCAGCTCGAGGTTCGAGAGTTGCCGTTCCTTCTCATCGAGCTCGAGGTCGCGGGCGTCGCTTGCTGCCTCCCTCTGATCCGCGACGCTGTCCCGCTTATCGGCAACTCGGTCTCGCTCGTTGGCGATGCGCTCGCGCTCGCTCGCGATTCGCTCCCGCTCGTCGTGAATCGAGTCTGACGCTGCCATTCAGGCGTTAACCAGGGACCATTCCGTCCCGGCCGGCGTGTCCTGTACCTCCACGCCGCAGTCGGCGAGAATGGCACGGAGGCGGTCGGCCTCGCGGAAGCGTTGCTCACGTCTTGCCTCGCCTCGCATCGACAGGAGGACGTCGACCAGGGGGGCGACGCACTCGCGCAACTCCTGGCGTCCGCCGTCGCGCGCGAGTTCTCCAAGGTGGACGACGAGGTGACGCATCTCGGCGCGCACCCGATCCCGTTCGCCCGTGCCGCCCAGGTCCGCGATCCGTTCCTGCAACACGCTCTCCATCTCCAGGATCGCCGCCACCAGCCCGTCGACATTGAATCGATCGAGGGCGCCGCTTGCGGCGGGGGTCGGGACGGGCCGGCTGGTGGTCGTGGCAGACGCCTGCGACGGGTCCTGCAGCATGCTGAGCGGAAACGTTGTCCGTGTCCACACGCGTTGCGAACCCTGCCGCCGGGCGGTGACCTCTCCGCGCCCTCGGACGCTCACCGATTGCGCCTCGACATCGATGATGCACGCCGTGTATTCGTCGATGCCGAGAATGAGGAGGTCGTCGGGCAGCATCGCTTCGAGCCGGCGCAGCCGTTCCTCGCCCATGTAGCAGAATCGGGTATCGTAGGTGCCACCCTCATGGTTGTTGTAGTGGGGGATGACGGCGCATCGTACGCCGATCTGCCCAAGCAGGTCCAGGCCCGCGGTCCACGACGGGTCTTCGCCAACCTTATAGATCTCGTAGACCGGTAGCGCGTAAGCACCGAGGCCGATCGCCGCAGCGCTCGCGAAGGCGACGCAACCACCCTGATCGACCTTCTCGGCCAGCCGGTCACGCATCCCCGTGTTGCGCCAGTGGCGCAGGGCGTAGCTTGGGCTGCCCGGCCCCGCGAAGACATAGTTTGCCTCGCTAAGGCGGGCGAGGAATCGCTCCGTCTCCAGCGGCGTGGCTTGCCCGCCGTGCCGGAAGGACGCGAGGCCGATCTCGCAGCCGACGTGCAGCCGGAAGTAGGTGATGGTTCGGGCGACGATCTCATCCGCATTTGGCTGGAAGCCGAAGGGGGTGTCAAGGAAGATGGCGTTGAGTCGCGGCTGGCCGACACGCGCCGTCAACTGTTTGTGGACCGACGTCATGGTGGGACTGGTCTCGCCGGAGCCAAAAATCGCTATCAGGCGCGGCGGACGAGTCTCCTGGCGGTCCACACCAGAAATGCTACGCAGATCGTATGCTCGGGTGCGCGTCCATGATCAAGCTGGTGTACTGCATCACCCGGCGGCATGGCATGACGCCTGAGGAGTTCTCGCGCTACTGGCGCGAGGTGCACGGCCCGATCGGCCGGCGGATTCCAGGGCTGCGGCGCCTCGTTCAGAGCCATCCGGCGCCGCATCCGGCGGACATGTCGCCGCCGTTCGACGGCATGGCCGAGCTCTGGTTCGATGACCTCGCCGGCCTCGAGGCCGCCCGGCGCTCGCCGAAGTGGCGGGCGTCGAGCGCGGACGAGGCGCATTTCATCGACGCGACCCGGACCGCCCTCTTCCTCACCGAAGAGCACGAAATTCTCCCCCAAAAGTAGGGCCGTCCGGTCGCCGTCGCGCGCATGGTGCTGCCCGCGAATGAGCGCTAACGGGTTAAGACTTGGGGGCGGCCTTCGCGGCAGCCTGCTCGGCGGTCCGTACCAGCGCGTGGGCGATCGCTTCCACGACCGACTCCTCGTGAGGCCGGATCGAGGTACGCGCTTCCCGTTGAAGTCGCCTCGGCACCATGTCGTGAATGACCTGCTCGACGGCCCTCGCCCACTCGTCGGTCAGGATGTGCGTCAACTCGTGAACGATGACGACATCGCCGCGTTCCACGAGCACGTCCTGACGAAATTGGAGCTCCGCCTCGAGAAATGTGGGGCTGACCTCCGCGTAGCCCTCGGCGCCGCGTAGCTTCGGCTTGTAGGACGTGCGAATGGTCCAGGCATTAAGACCCATCCGTTGCACCCAGATGCCGAGCCGTTCGTCGAACCATTCCGGTGGTTTGAGCTCGCGATGCCCGGGTGCCCGTTCCGGTGTTTTCGCCTGCCCCGAGTCGACGGCGACCTGTCGCTCCGGCTCGCTCATCACCGCATCCTAGTCGACCAGGCAATGCCGGCTATTTCGGGCGCGGTTGTCTCGAGGCGCGGAGTGCTCACGCTGGCCTCTCCTTTTCAGCATCGTACGCGTAATCCAGGCTAGTAGCCTGGCGGTCGCTGGTAGCCGCCGGTCACCTCCGCGATCGCCCCGGCCACCGCAAGGAGGCGCGACTCATGCCAGCGTTTCCCCACCAGCTGAATCCCAATCGGTAAGCCGTCGCGGTCCCCGGTGAATGGCAGCACGATGGCGGGGTGGCCGGTGTAGTTGAACGGCGCGCCGTATGCGCTGACCGTCCAGTACGCGACCTCCTGGTCGTCGACGCGTAAGGGTGTCCCTGGGTCGCAGTGCGGGAATGCCGTCACCGGTGCGGGTGGGCAGAGGAGCACATCCCACTGGTCGAAGAATTGCTCCCAGGCGACGATCGACTGGTCGCGCCGGTCCAGCGCGTCGAGGTACTGTGTCAGGGCTACCGGCGGTTCCTGGCCGCCGGGCTGGACGGCCCCGATCGCCATGCCGACCAGCGCTCCCGCCCTCGCGAGTTCCTGGTTGAAATCGAGCGCCGGGGGCGCCGCCTCATCGACGGCACGACAGACCGGAGCAAGCCGCTGGGCCAGTTGTGAATCCGCGGCCCGGATTTCCGCCGCAACCGGGATCGATGGAAAGCCAGGCATGACGGCGACGCGCACGTCTCGCAGGTCGACGTGGGCCGGCTCTTCCACCGGTACGGGCGGGACCTCCGTGTCGCGTCCGTCCGGTCCGGCGATGATCGCGTAGAGCAGCGCGAGGTCCTCGACCGAGCGCGCCATGGGTCCAATCGAGGACATGATCCGAAGCGGCCGGGGCCCGGGAAGGCCGGGGATCAGGCCGGTGAGGGGGACGCGCCGTTCGGTTGGCTTCAGCCCGAAGACCCCGCAAAAGTGGGCAGGCAGACGAATCGAGGCCGACAGGTCGGTGCCGATCTCAAAGGGCGTCATGCCCGAGGCCAGCGCGGCCGCTGCGCCGCCGCTGGAACCGCCGGCCGTTCGCGCGGTGTCCCAGGGGTTGTTGGTGCGACCGAAGATGGGATTACTGGTTTGAAAGTCGGCGAGCATCACCGGGACGTTCGTCTTGCCGATGAGAATGCCGCCCGCGGCCTTGAGCCGGGCCGCCACCGTGCCGTCCTCTTTGGGGACGTAATCGGCCAGGGGCGGGAACCCGGTGGTCGTGCGCACGCGTGCGGTGGCGTGCGCATCCTTCAATGTGAAGGGCACCCCGTGCAGCGGTCCCCACTTTTCTCCTCGCGCCAGGGCCTCATCCGCCTCGCGCGCCCGTTCCGATGCGCGCTCGGCGTCGAGCGTGACGACGGCGTTGAGCACGGGGTTGTGCGTGGCAATCTGCGCGAGGTGCGCGTCCAGGACCTCACGGGCTGAGAGGTGACCGCTCCGAATCGCGTAGGCCAGCTGGGTTGTACTGGAGAATACGCCGCTATCTGTGGCCGTTCGGGACGTCGCGTCCATCTGCGAGGCTACTTCCCAACCCGATAGGTCAGATGCGTGACACCCGGCGCGTCGACGACCTGGACGAGGTCTAGCTGGACGGGGTCGAGGCCATCCAGGAGGCGCACGCCACGCCCGAGGACCACAGGCACGAGGTGGACGGTGAGGATGTCGAGCAGGCCGGCCCGTAGGGCTTGCTGCACTGGCGTCGCCCCCATCAAGCTGACGTCTTTTCCGCCTGCGGCGCTTCGAGCTTTCTCGACGGCGCGTTCGATGCCGTCCGTGACAAACGTGTAGGGCGCACTTCCCGTTGGCACCGTTTTCGGTATGCGGTGCGTCATGATGAACAGCGGAACGCCCGGTAGCGGCCCATCCCCGCCCCAGGCGTTCGCGATGTCGTAGGTCCGGCGTCCCGTGATAACCGCGCCATTCCGGCCCGCGAACGCATCGAAAAACTTCGCGCTGGCGGCGGACATCCGGAACGAGGGATAAAAGCGACTCGGCGTGTCACCGTCCTCGAACCACTTGAAGAGCCGCTCGCCGCCAATGCCCAACGGCCGCTC
>VBFX01000216.1:0-14336 GCA_005889395.1 Chloroflexota bacterium | reverse complement strand
ACGGCAAAGGCGATCCCGCTGGCGGTGTCGCCGCAGGCAAAACCGCCACCGACGCCTCCCACGCCGAACGTCGTCTTGGAGTCTTGCGCCGGACCGAGACCGCCGATCGAGTAGCCCAACCCCCAGGTCGTCGGCATTCCGAAAACCTGGTCAATTCCACTCGATGAGACCGCGGTCGCTTCACGCAGCCGTTCGGGCGAGATGAGGCGGACGCCATCCACTCCGGTGAGCAATGCGGCATACATGCGGGCGATGGCCCTGGCAGAGACCTTCCCACCGGCCGGGATGTCGGCGCTGAGTACGTCGGTGCGGTTACCCATCGCCGCATTGGGAAATGCCGACATCGGCGCCGCCTTGAACATCGGCAAGTCGGGCGGCATCTCGGGCATCGGCCCGGTCATCGGCGCATCCTCGAGGCGAGCCAGCCGGTGGTGTTCTGACTCCGGCATGCCGAAGTAGATCTCATCGGCGACGCCCAGGGGACCCGCCACGTCCTCTCGCAGGACTTCGGAGATCTTCTTGCCGGTGGCGCGCCGCACGATCTCGCCGGCGATGTATCCGAAGGTATAGGCGTGGTACCCAACTTTCGTTCCCGGCTCCCACCAGAGCTCTTCGTCGGCGATCGCCGCGCACATCTTGTCCCAGTTGCACAGATCTTCAATCGTCGTGCTCAGCGGGATGCCCGGCACGCCAGCCGTGTGGTTCAGGACATGGCGCACCGTGACCGACTGCTTGCCATGGGCGCCGAACTCGGGCCAGAGCTCGACGATCCGCGTGTCGTAGCCAAACAGGCCGCGTTCAACCAGGACATGGACAACGGTCGCGGCCGCGGCCTTGACCACCGAGAAGTTGTAGAAGGGCGTGTCCGGTGTCACGGGACGTCCACTGTGCGGGTCGGCGATGCCCGCCACGGCGTCGACCACGAGGTCCGGCCCGCGATAGACGGCCACCTGCAGGCCGCGCTCGGCGCCGGCATCGACCAGCTGGTCGATGGCCGTTTGCACTTGCTTCTGCGCGTCGCTCGCGATCTTTTCGTGGTCGAACACGAGGGCGGTGTCGGGCGTCGATTTGCTCTTGCTCATGATCCTTCCTTTATGGAACTTCGACGGTTGACCGGCGTGATGGCGTCGATGAGTTGTCGCCCATTAAGACGACCGGTCTCAGAAAAAGTCATCGCTCCGCAGGCACCCGATGAGTTCTCGAGGTGCCGGCCGTCTAACGGATTGGACATACGATGCCGACGCCAGAGCGCGGCTCGATTACGATCCTGATCAGCGGGCCGATCGCACCCACCGACCTGCCCGGTCTATACCGGCGCGTCTGCGCGCTACTCGAAGGGTGCGACGCCGCCGTTGCGGTCTGCGACGTCGACGGGATCACCGCCGACGCGGTGACCGTTGACGCCCTGGCCCGGCTCCAGCTCGCCGCGGGCCGCCATCAGTGCCGGATGAGGCTGCGAGGCGCGTCGCCCGAGCTCCGTGAGCTCGTGACCTTCATGGGATTGAGGGACGTGCTGCCGGCCTGACGGCGTCAGTCGACGTGCGGGGGCAGGCCGAACAGTGGAAACAGCCTGGCGGTGTCGAGGAAGAACGTGAACTCGCGGATGCGGTCGCCCTCGGTCTCGACGACCAGGAGCGACCATGGATCCCGGCCGCTGCCGGACTGACTCGGTTTGTACTGCCCGAAAGCCACGCAACCGTTCGCCCCCATCGTTGGCAGGAGCCGCGAGCCGCGACAGCCGATGCCGGGGCCGAACCACCAGGCGAGGATGTCGTCCCGGCCGCGCAACCACAGGTCGTACGGCGGCATCGACTGCCGCGCGTCCTCCTGGATCAGCGAGGTCAGGGCATTCAGGTCGTAGCGTTCGAAGGCCTGCACGTAGCGGGCGAGGAGCTGCTTCCGAGCATCGTCCATTGGCGGCACCGGGTCGCTCGCGCTGACCCCGCTCGCCTCGAGCGTCTCCCGCGCGCGCTGCAGCGCGCTGTTGACCGACGGCACGCTGGTCTTGAGCAGCTCGGCAACTTCCTTGGCCTTCCAGCGGAGGACCTCGCAGAGGATCAATACGGCGCGCTGGCGGGGAGGAAGATGCTGGAGCGTCGCGACGAACGCGAGCCGGATCGATTCCCGCGTCACCGCCAGCTCTGCGGGATCACCCTCCTCGGCAAGAAGGCTGTCCGGAATGGGCTCCAGCCAGGCGACTTCCGGCATCCAATGGGCATTCGTCTCAACCGGAGCCCGCGCCGGCCCCAGATCCATCGGACGAGCCCGGCGGTTGCGGCCTTCCACCATGTCGAGGCAGACATTGGTCGCGATCCGGTAGATCCACGAGCGCACGGCGGCGCGGCCCTCGAAGCGCTCGTAACCGCGCCAGGCGCGCAGCATCGTCTCCTGCACCGCATCCTCCGCCTCGAACGGGGAGCCGAGCATGCGGTAGCAGTAGCCGATCAGCTCATGCCGGTACTGCTCCAGCTCGCTCTCCAGCTCGGCGGGGGCCGCGGTGCGATTCGCCTGCACAAGGCTCATCGTACGGTTTAGACGGGAAGGAGCCCCTAAACTCATCTGCGGTGCTGGTCGTTTGCCCGGGATGCGGCCTGCAACGCCCGAGCCTTGACCTGGAACCGGATCCGAAGGCGAACGCTTCCGGGGAGTGTCGCGCGCTCATGCATCAGCTCTCCTACTACACGCTCGCCCACGGCGATCCCCGGTTCATCCACCAGCACCTGGTCGATGTCTATGGCGCCCAGCATGTTCGTCAGTCTCGGTCAACGATCGGGGCGGCTTTCGCGCTTGCCGGCCTCTACATGGCGGTTGAACGCGGGTTCACCGGCCGCCAGGTTCAACAGGCGCACATCCGGATGGCCCGTGCCTTCAAGCCGTGGCCCCGATTCGAGCCACCACAGGATGTCGGGCCGTTGACGGTGGCCGACGTCCACGCGGTCGAGCCGGGGCCGGCCCGTGACGAGAAGCTGATGGCATGGTGTGCCAGTGTCTGGAGCGCCTGGTCATCGGAGCATCGCCGTGTAAGAGAGATGGTTGGGATGACCGATGATTCTGGCAGGCGGCGGACGTCTTAAGGGCATGAGCTCCGTCAACTGCCAGATTTCCATCTCACTCGACGGTTTCGTCGCTGGGCCAAACCAGAGCCTGGAGAACCCGATCGGGGAAGGCGGCATGCGCCTGCACCAGTGGGTGTTCGAGACGGCGAGCTGGCGGGAGCAACATGGTGAGGAAGGCGGCCCCGACACAAAAGACTCGACAGTGGTCCGCGGTCTCTTCACGAATGTCGGCGCCTACATCATGGGCCGCAAGATGTTCGGGGGCGGCGACGGCCCGTGGAACGAGAGCTGGACCGGCTGGTGGGGCGACGACCCTCCCTACCACGTTCCGGTATTTGTCCTCACGCATCACGCGCGCAAACCCCTCGCGATGCAAGGTGGCACGACGTTCAACTTTGTGACCGATGGATTCGAATCGGCGCTGCGGCAGGCGCGGTCGGCCGCCGGCGACAGGGATATCGATATCGCGGGCGGCGCTCATACGGTGCAGCAATACCTTCGCGCAGGCCTTCTCGACGAGCTCTACCTGCACATCGTGCCGCTCGTGCTGGGAGCCGGCGAGCGACTGCTGGAGCACGTCGGAGATCCCCGCCTCGAACCCATCGAGGTGATCGCGTCACCAGCAGTGACGCACGTCAGGTACCGCGTCGTTCGCTAGGGCAATGCGAATCGAGTCAGTGCGCCCCGTTGCTAAGCTGCCGCTGTGAGGCGGTTCGTCGAGGTGAGCCACCCGGTGGTCGAGGGGATGGAAACCTACCGGCCGTTGCCGACGCCGCGCGTCGAGGTCCTCAACAACTATGACGCCTCTCGCTACGAGGGCAAATCGGAGTTCTTGATCGCCTCGCTGCATCTTTGTGGCAACACCGGGACCTATGTCGACTCGCCTCGGCATCGGTTCCGGGCGGGCACCGACCTTGCTGGACTTCCGCTCGAGCGCCTCGCCGACCCTGCGCGGCACGGCCGTCCTCGTGCGCACGGACTTCTCGAACCACTGGGGCACTGACCGCTACTTCGGGGCCAACCCGTATTTGACCGCCGCCGCGTGCGAGAGGCTCGTTGAGGCTGGCGCGGCGCTGGTCGGGATCGACTCGCTGAACATTGACGACACCGCCGACATGTCGCGACCGGCACACACGTCCTTGCTCGGCGCCGGCATCCCCATCTGCGAGCACATGACCAACCTCGCCTCCCTGGCGTCGCACGCCGGGCGCCTGCACGCCGTCCCCATCGCGTGGGTCGGCGGCGCGACGTTTCCGGTTCGTGCGTACGTGATCGCACAGGACTAGGCTTGAGGTAATCCGTCAGCGCGCTCAGGTGAGGAGGGTCGGCGATGGCTGGTTTGATCTCGCGCGGATTCCTTGGACGCCGGCGACCGGCGGAGGTTGAAAATCGCCTACCGCCTGGTCAGTATCTGGTCACGGATTTCCCGGTGCTCTCGGCGGGACCGACGCCCCATACCCCGCTCGACCGATGGTCCTTTACGATCGAGGGCCTCGTCCAGTCGCCGGTGACCTGGAGCTGGGAGGAATTTCAGAAACTCCCCACGCAGACCTATACCATCGACATCAGCTGCGTCACGAAATGGACCAAGCTCGACACCAAATGGCTTGCTGTCAGCGTCGACACCCTGCTGCAGGCCGTCCAGGTCGATCCCGCGGGACGGTACGTGATGGCCTACAGCGACGGCGGCTACACCACCAACCTGCCCCTCGATGAGATGGTGAATGGGCAGGCCTTCGTGGCCTACCAGTTCGACGACAAGCCGCTCGAGCCGGTCCACGGCGGGCCGGCGAGGCTGGTCGTGCCGCACCTCTATTTCTGGAAGAGCGCCAAGTGGATCCGGGGCCTTCGGGTCGTGGAGCGAAACCAGCCCGGCTTCTGGGAGTCGCTCGGCTACCACATCCACGGCGACCCCTGGAAGGAAGAGCGGTACAGCGGGGACTGATCGTGGTGCAGCCGGTGCTCGAGTGGCAGGCCGGGAGGGTCACCGCCATCCGGCCCGAAACTCGGCAGACGAAGAGTTTCTCGTTCGCGCTGCCAAAATGGATGGCCCACCGTCCGGGGCAGCACTACGACGTCCGCCTGACAGCGCCCGACGGCTACCAGACGCAGCGCAGCTACTCCATCGCCTCTCCGCCCGAACGCTTGGGTGAGATCGAGTTGACGGTCGAACGCATTCCGGACGGGGAGGTTTCGCCCTACCTGCACGACGTGCTGATGCCGGGTGACCAGCTCGAGCTGCGCGGGCCGATCGGCGGATATTTCGTGTGGGAGGTGAGTCTCGGTGGCCCGCTGTTGCTGGTCGGCGGTGGCTCGGGCGTGGTGCCGTTGATGGCGATGCTCCGGCATCGTGCCGCCCAGCACTCGACCCTGCCGGCGAGGATTCTATACAGCAGCCGCAGCGCGGAGGATGTCATCTATCGCGACGAGCTCGACGGGATGGCCGCCGCCGACCCGACTTTCGAGCCGTTCTACACCTTCACTCGCCAGCCGCCGGCGGGGTGGACGGGGTACCGGCGCCGGATCGATGCGACGATGCTGGCGGAGGTGATGAGGCCGTTCGACAGGCGCGCCCGCGTCTACGTGTGCGGACCCACCTTGCTGGTCGAGGCGGTCGCGAACGCACTGGTTCAGATGGAGTTACCGATCGAGCAGATTCGCACGGAACGCTTTGGCCCGACTGGAGCCTGAGGAGGCACAACCATGGACAACGACCAGGCCGACATGAATACCGCCTTGATGGTCGATGGAAATGCGGTCGCCGGACAGCTCGAGCAGATCTTTGGTCGCGACATGACGATGGCGATTGCCCGCTGCGCCGGCTGTGCCCGCGATGCGCAGATGGGCGCCCTGATGGCCTTCATCCGGGGTCCCGGCATCGTCCTGCGCTGTCCGGCGTGCCAGAACGCGATTGCGCGGATCGTCGAGACGCCGTCGGCGACCTATCTCGAGGCGCGCGGCGCGGCGTACCTCCGGATGGCGCCCCAGGCGTAGGCGTCAGCGTTCGCCGGCGGTGTGCGGGACGGGCTTATCTACGATCGGACCTTCCTCGGCCACCTCGCTGATCTCTTCGGACAGGCGCGGCAAGGCTTCCGCGTGCACTTCCCCCGACGGGCTTGCGGAGAGGGGAGTGCCCTCGCCGCGACGTGCGCGGTATAGGGCGCCGAGAAAGACGTTGGCGAGGGCGGCGATGGGCACGCCGAACAGGGCACCCAGAATGCCGGCCAGCTCGGCGCCGATCAAGAGGGCCGCCATGGCGACCAGTGGATGGATGCGCGTCGCGGACCCGGTCACGCGCGGCCCCAGGATGTAGGCCTCGATCGCGTGGCCGCCGAGCGCGATGATCAGCGCGAGCAACCCGACCAGCGGCCCCTTGAAGGCGAGCGCAATGAGCACGGCCACGCCCATCCCGACCGGCGCCCCGATCAGCGGCAGGAACTCCAGGAAAAAGGTCAGAATTCCGAGCACCACCGCGTACGGCACGCCAATCAGCGTCATGGCGAGGCCGGTGTACGCGCCCATGACAAACGACATAATCAGCTGGCCTCGCGCGTACTGGCCCACGGTTGTGCCGACCGCGACCAACGTGAAGTCGTAGACCTCTTCGCGGCCGGGAAAGACTTTGCGCATACTCGCGATCAGCTGGCGGCCTTCCACCAGCAGGTAGATCGAGATCACGATCACGAGGAGGATGTTGATCAGCGTCCCCAGCGTCCCCGTCAGGATGCCGAGGACGGACCCCAGCACGGCCGTGCTGATCCCACCGCTCGCGCTCGGCAGACTCAACTTGAGGGGTATGCCGGCGTTATCGATCGCGTCCTGCAGGTCGCGGACCAGCGCGATGGCGCGCGTTTCGAGTGCGGGCAATTGCTTGGCCTGGCCGATCAGCGCCGGCGTTACGAGCGCAATCACGCCGGCGACCAAGCCAATGATGACCACGTACAGCAGGATCACGGCGACGACTCGGTGGCCCTTGAAGATGGGTAGCGCCTCCATCCGGTCGATCACCGGTGTCAGCAGCAGGGCGATGATCGCGGCGAAGACGAACAGCAGGAAAACGTTGAACACTTTGACGACGAGGTACTCACTCTGGTGATACAGCATCACCACCGAAAGCGCGATCAGCAGGTAGACCAGGATGCGGACGGGGCGGTCGAGGTGGCGCCAGGCCCTCGACAACTGTCCGCCCGGCTCGTGGCTCGCCATGTGGCCAGTCTCGCAGACCGGCCGATCGGATGGTGCGTGCCGCTAGGTCAGGCTTTCTTGCGTCGCGTCGCGGGAGGCGTCATGTACCGTTCCGCCCACTCGCCCAGCCTCAGAAGGCCGGGGCCAATCGCGCGGCCGCTCTCGGTCAGCCGGTAGACCACGCCGAGCGGGGGACCGTCGAGAACCGTCCGATCGACCAGGCCGGCACGGGCCAGCTCGTTTAGCCGGTCGGACAGCATGCGCTCGCTGATCCCGGGAATCGTCCGAGCCAGGACGGCAAACCGTGCTGGGCCCTGGAGGAGTAGCCCGAGGATAACGCCGGACCAGCGCTTGCCCAACAAGGTGAAGGCCTGGGTCAGGCGCTCATCGCATTCGCGTGCGCGCTCTTCCAGCCTCCGCCTCACGCCGCCCAGTGTAGCGCCGTTCCTTGATTACCGCAGGAACTTGCAAAAAGTAAGCTAGCGATGGTAAGTTGCCCGTACGGACTGAATCCGGGAGGAGGCGATCAATGGCTACCTGGACCTTTGATCCACTGCATACGCAAGTGGAGTTCTCGGCAAAGCATTTTGGCATGATGACGGTTCGCGGTAACTTCTCCGAAGTGACCGCGACCGGTGACATCTATCCTGACCAGCCAGAGCGCTCGAAGGTCGACGTTACCATCCGAACGGCCAGCATCCGCACCCACAATGAGCAGCGAGACAACGACCTGCGCTCCTCGTACTTCCTGGAGGCGGAGAAATATCCAACGATCACTTTCAAGAGCACGAAGATCGAGAAAAAAGGGGAGGACCGCGGCACCATGACCGGCGATCTCACGATCAAGGGTACGACGAAGCCGGTGACCCTGAAGGTGGTGAAGTACGGCGAATTCAACGATCCTCAGATGGGCCATCGGATTGGCTACGCCGCGGAGACCACGATCAACCGCAAGGACTTCGGCATGAACTTCGATGCGGTGGCGGATGGCAAATTCGTGGTCAGCCACGATATCCAGATCAACATCGAGGGCGAACTCGTCGAGGTGGAGAAAAAGGTGGAGGCCGGCAGCACGAGTAACCGTGCCGGGACGACCTCCGCGCCGTAGGTCTTACACGCCGCGACTGGCGCTGGGCGCCTGACCTGGATAACGGCTGACCACGATGGCGTAATAGACGATTGCCAGCAGAATCAGCCCCAGGATCCCCCCAGCGGATCCGAAACCAATCATCTGGACGATTTGGGCGACGAAGGCGAGCGCCAACCCGTAGATCGCCAGCCGTTTGCCGCTTTCGCTTCCTTGATACATCTGCCAGCCACCGATCGCCGCCATGACGTCGGCGACCAGGGTGACAAGGACGCCAATGAGAGCAATGAAGAAGATTCCGCCAAACGTAGATCCGGCGACGGCGCCGGCTCCTAACAGGGCGAGCAGTGCCAGGAGTGAGAGCAGCGCCCCGAGGGCGGCGAGAATGGCAACCACGAGTCCCACCACCTTGGCATCGAGGTTCACTTTGACTGGTGGATCGTTGGCGAATGGCGGGTTAACGAGCGTGTCGAGTGCGGCCATATGTCCTCCGTCCGAGTTATTTGGCGTCATAGTAAACCTGCCAGACTAGGCGCGCGTGTCATTTCAGACGGCAGTAGGCGGCTGGCACGATTTCTACATCCTTGCCGGCACGGCCGCGGCCACCCTGGTTGGCCTTCTGTTCGTCGGCCTGTCGTTGCACCTGCGGGTCGTGATCGCGAGTTCTGAGGTGCGCAGCCTCGCCCGCGTGACACTCGCGAACTTCGGCGCGATTCTTTTCGTCGCCCTTTTCATGGTCATCCCTCAAGATCGGTCGACGGCCGCCGTCGAGCTCATCGCCTCGGGTCTCGCCAGCCTCATCATCACGACGCCAAGCCTGGCCGCGGCATTGCAAAGCCAGGACCGGACCCTGCAAATGCGACCGCGTGATCGTGCCCGGCTGCTTCTGCGGTTTGGCTTGAGTGCTGCCAGCTACCTCGCCGTTACGGTGGCAGGCGTCCTGCTGTTCTCATCGTCTCAAGCGTTTACCTGGCTCGTGGTCGCGACCGTGGTCCTTCTGCTCGTCTCCTTGCGCAATACCTGGGACCTACTGGTCACCGTTGGTGACGTGACCCTGGCCCGAGATTGAGAATGGGGACGCCGTACTGGGCCTGAAGCCGAGCCGCGATCAGAGAGCGGTGGCAGGCGCGAGCGTCTCGCTCGACGCACAGGAGGGCCGACATGGCGTCCTCTGGCAGTGATTCGAGGATGGCTCCCAGGTCGACCTGGTCGAGCACCTCGTGGAGGTAGCGCCGCCGGTACTCTTCGGCCAGCTCGACTCGTGAGCGCCTTCCGACTCTGAGCCGGTCATCCTCGCGGTATTGCAGCTGGCGCAACTCGGTCGTGGGCGCCAGCTCCCGCACGTGCCGGTAGGGGATTCCGGCCTGCGCCAGCGCCGCCTGCAGCCGGAGCGAGTTGGCCCAGGCGTATTCGCGGCCGCGAACGCCCCGCCGCTGCCGGACGTCGACCATCATCGCAGCCCGATGGCGCCTGAGTGTGTCGAGGAAATCGTCGAGGCTGGATTGGTAGATGCCGATTGTCGCGATCGTCCGCATCTGAAGGCGATCCGTCAGGTGATACTGATGACCGTTGCCTGACGCTCCCCTCCAGGAGTCTTGAAGGTCACCGTGTCGCCCGCGCGATGATCGAGCAAGGCGCTGCCGAGGGGTGAGGCGGTCGACATCAGACCGCGCGCCATGTTCCCCTCGGTCGGACCCACGATCTGATAGGTGGATTCGCCGAACTCGTCACGCACCACCACCGTGGAGCCGATCCGGGCGACACCCTGGGCATCGCCTTGCTCGACGACCTGCGCCCGAGCGAGGGTGGCTTCGATGGTCTGGATGCGACCGTCGAGCATGCCCAGGTGCTGGCGGGCGTCGTGATAAGCGAAGTTCTCACTCAGGTCTCCCTGGGAGCGCGCGGCCGCGACTTCATCGACCAGGGCAGGCCGGCGCGCGCGGAGCTCCGACAACTCGGCCTTGAGGGCTTGGAAGCCGACGGCGGTTATCGGGATCGGGGCGCCAGTGTCGTTGGACTTCGCGATCGATCCATCGTATCGTGACGTGATGGCGGTCAATCTTGCTGCATTCCTCGGCGTCTCCATCCTGGTCATCGTCACGCCCGGCCAGGACACCGCATTGACCATCCGCAACACGCTCGCCGGCGGTCGTCGGTCGGGGGTTCTGACCGCCTGGGGCGTGGCGAGCGGACAGTTCGTCTGGACCGTCGCCACGAGTGCCGGCCTTGCGGCGCTCATCGTCGCTTCGGAACCGGTGTTCACCGCGTTGAGATTGGCCGGCGCCGCCTATCTCGTCTTTCTCGGCGCGCAGGCGCTGTACGCCGCGTTACGGCCTCGAGGTGGCCATGCGAGAGCGACCGTCGACTTGCCTCATGGGCCTGGTCGCCTCGCCGCCTACCGGCAGGGGGTCCTGAGCAACCTCGGGAACCCGAAGATGGCGGTCTTCTTCTCGAGTCTCCTGCCGCAGTTCATCGCTCCCGGGCAGGGATCATTCGCGACACTGCTGATGCTCGGACTGCTGTTCAATGTCATGACCCTGACGTGGCTGACCGGCTACGCGCTGGTGGTGGCGCGAGCCGGCGACGTGCTGCGGCGCGATCGAGTGCGTCGCAGTATCGGGGCTGTTACTGGGCTCGTTCTCATCGGCCTCGGGTTACGCCTTGCCACCGAGCGCCGTTGAGAGTGCGCTCGCTAATGGCATTTGGCCGATAAGGACTGGAAAGAGATGGGAATAGACGAGGCTCCGCGTCCGTTTCGGTGTACATGAGCGTGAACACCTCCGAGCTCAAGCGGTTTCGAGCCGAGAAGGACGGGGTCTTTGCCCGCGACCCGCACTCGCCGCTGACCGACGATCAACGCCGCAACTTCCAGGGGCTGGAATATTTCGACGAAAACCCACAACTGGTCATCCAGGCGGGCATCGACCGCGAGGTCGATCCTGAAGAAGTGCGCATGGGGACGAGTAGCGGCGAGGAACAGGTTTACCATCGCTACGGTCTCGTCCGCTTCCGGGTGGACGAGCAGCCGGCGCAGTTGACCCTCTATTCATCCGAGGACTCGGCCGAGCTTTTTGTTCCCTTCCGCGACGCCACGTCCGGGCACGAGACTTACGGAGCTGGACGCTATCTAGAGGTCGAGGCGCACGACGACCACGTCACCATCGACTTCAACTACGCCTACAACCCCAACTGCGCGTACGACTCCGCGTGGAGCTGCCCATTGCCGCCCACGGAGAACTGGCTCAGGGTCCCGATCCGCGCCGGCGAGAAGACGTTCGCTGCCGGGCATGAGGCAACCGCCTAAACGCTCAGCCCAGAGTGCCGGCCTCATCCTCTACCGGCACCGGGAGGGGAGGCTCGAGGTTCTCCTGGTCCATCCCGGCGGTCCGTTCTGGCAGAAACGCGACGACGGCGCCTGGTCGATCCCCAAAGGTGAGATCGCCGAGAATGAGACGGGAATCGACGTGGCACGGCGCGAATTTCACGAGGAGCTCGGCGTGGCGGCCCCCGACGGAGAGCCAACTTCCCTTGGCGCTGTTCGCCAGACGGGAGGCAAAGTTGTCCACGGCTGGGCGCTGTCCGGCGACCTCGACGTGACGAAAACCACCAGTAACACCTTCGAGATGGAGTGGCCGCCGCGGTCGGGACGGATGCAGAGGTTCCCCGAGGTGGACCGGGCCGCGTGGTTTGACCTCAACTCCGCGCGCGGCAAGCTGCTCCCCGCCCAGCGCGCATTCATCGATCGCCTCGAAGCGCAGCGATGACATTCGCCGAACTCAGCGTTTACCTCGACCGGCTGGAATCCACCAGCAGCAGGAACGAGCTGGTCAAGACGCTGGCGGAGCTCTACACGAAAAGCTCGCCGGACGAGATCCAGCCGCTGACCTACCAGATCCAGGGCCGGCTGGTCCCCTTCTTCGAGCCGGTCGAAATCGGCCTCGGCGAGAAGCTGGTCATTGCCGCGATCGCCCAGGCCTTCGCGACGGCAAACGCGGAGGTCGCCAAGCTCTTCGGCCGGCTCGGTGACCTCGGGCTCGTGGCGGCCCAACTCGCGGGGAACGCGTCGAGCTCGACGCTCCCGGTGACCGAGGTGCACGCCAGGCTGATGGACATCGCGGGCGCCGCCGGTGCCGGTTCGGTTGAAAAGAAACGCTCGCTGTTTGCCTCCCTGCTCAAACAGGTCGACCCGGCCTCGGCCAAACACCTGGTTCGTATGGCGCTGGGTCGCCTGCGGCTCGGTATTGGTGATCCCACCGTCCTCGATGCGCTGTCATTTGCCAAAAAGGGCGACCGCTCGCTGCGGCCGCTGCTCGAAGGCGCCTACAACCGGGTTTCTGACCTGGGCTTGATCGCGAAGACCTTCTGGTCGGGTGGGGAAGACGAGGTCACCGCGCTGAAGATTACGGTCGGACGGCCGATCCGCAGCCAGCTCGCGGAGCGGCTGCCCAATCCGGAGGCCGTCATCAGGCGGCTTGGACTGGTTGCCGTCCAACCCAAATACGACGGCATCCGCGTGCAGATCCACAAGAACGGCGCGGCCGTGCGCGTCTTCTCGCGCAACCTCGAGGACTACACGCTGATGTTTTCCGAGCTCACCGCGGCCGCGCAACAGTTGACGGACGACACGCTCATCCTCGATGGCGAGGCGATCGCGTACAGCAAAGAATTGGAGGAGTACCTGCCGTTCCAGCTGACGGCGAGCCGCCGGCGGCAGCACGGCATCGAGCAGGCGGCGCAGGAGTTGCCGCTGGTCGCCTTTGTCTTCGACATCCTCTATCGGAACGGCCGCGATCTCACCGAGCTGCCCTACGAGGAGCGGCTCGCGCTGGTCGACGAGGTGATCGCCGGCTCGACCGTGCTGCTGCCTGCGCCGATCATCAAGACTGATTCGGTCGAAGTGCTGACCAAGACGCTGCTGGACTCCATCAGCCAGGGTCTGGAAGGCGTCGTGGTCAAGCGTCCGGATTCCAAATATCAGGCGGGCGCGCGCAACTTCAACTGGGTCAAGCTCAAACGCCATACCAGTGGAGAGCTGAACGATACCGTCGACCTGGTTCTGATCGGGTATTACTTCGGCAAGGGCAAGCGCGCCGACTTTGGCGTCGGGGCATTGCTGGGGGGCGTCTACGACGCGGACAACGACCGCTTTGCCAGCATCACCAAGCTCGGCACCGGCTTATCAGACGCCGAATGGCGGCAGATCCACGAGCGCGCGGACCAGCTTCAGGTCGACCAGCGGCCGGCGCGTGTGGACTCGATCCTGGTTCCCGATGTCTGGCTCAAGCCCGAGGTGGTGGTCGAGGTGATGGCCGACGAGATCACGCCGAGCCCGCGCCACACGGCCGGCAGGGTCGGAGATGAGCCGGGGTTCGCACTTCGCTTCCCGCGAATCGTCTCCTTCCGGAGCGCGGACAAGCGGCCCGAGGACGCAACAACCGTCAAGGAGATCGCCGAGTTGTTCCGCCAGCAGAGGCAGCGCAAGCAACCCGCCTGAGGGCCCGTGTGGCATCCTCCTCCTGAGGCGATGTCCGTGGCGCAGGCCGTACGCATGGATCCCCGATTGGAAGCGCTGCTTCGGGAATACCCCGGCCATCCTTATAAGAAGTGGCAGGGCGCGCACTGGCGTCTTCTGAGCCTCGTCGAGCTCGGCCTCACCGAAGCTGACGACCGAATCGTGGGCGCTGTCAACCGCGTGCTGCAATGGCTGCTCGGCCCTGCGCGGAAGACGCCTCAGATCTCTGGCCGCTACCGGCAGCACGCCTCGATGGATGGAAATGGCCTCCTCGTCTGCTGCCACCTCGGCCTGCGGTCGGATCCGCGGGTGATGGCGCTGGCCACGCGCCTGACGCAGTGGCAATGGCCCGACGGAGGCTGGAATTGTGACCGCCGCCCAAACGTCGCGCATTCCTCCTTTCACGAGTCGTTGCCACCACTTCGCGGCCTGGCGGCCCACGGTGGATTCCCCGAAGCGACCGCGCGTGCCGCCGAGTTCTTCCTGCGCCATCGGA
>VBFX01000261.1 GCA_005889395.1 Chloroflexota bacterium | reverse complement strand
CAAACTCCTGACCCGGCCCCGCGAGGGGTTTGCGAGGCTGCGCAAGCTCGGTGGCATGAGCGGCTATCCGAACCGCACGGAGAGCGAGCACGACTTCATCGAGAACAGCCATGCGTCGACCGGTCTCAGCTACGCCTCGGGGATGGCTGAGGCGATGCGGCGGCAGGGCGATCCGGGACACGTGGTTGTCGTCGTTGGCGATGGCGCCCTGACCGGCGGGATGGCCTATGAAGCCCTCAACAACATCGGTCATCGCAAGACGCCCGTGATCATCGTCGTCAACGACAATGGCCGGTCCTACGCTCCGACCGTCGGCGGCCTGGCGCAACACCTGGCCCAGCAGCTGACCGTTCTCAACCCGTCGTACCACCGCACGAAGAACCGCGTCGATCGAATTCTGCGCGCGGTTCCCGCCGGCGACAAGGCGATCGAAGTCGGACGCCGGATCAAGGAAGGTCTGAAGGAACTCGTCTCGCCGCGCACCTTCTTCGAGTACCTCGGCATCAAATATTCCGGCCCGATCGACGGCCACAACATCGAGGACGTCGAGCGCACGCTGCGCCAGGTGAGCCGCTTGGCCGGCCCGTCGGTTGTACATGTGATCACGACCAAGGGCCGGGGCTATGGGCCGGCCGAAGCCGACGAGATTGACCATCTTCACGGTGTCAGTGCGTTCGACGTGCTGACCGCCAAGCCATTGAGCCGCAAAGTCTCGTACACGGATGTCTTTGGCGAGGCGCTGCTGCATGAGGCCGAGCGAGAGCCCCGCCTGGTTGCGATCACCGCAGCCATGGGGAGCAGTGCCGGGTTGGGCCCCTTCGCCGAACGCTTTCCGGACCGGTTCTACGACGTCGGGATCGCGGAGCAACACGCCGTCACCTTCGCCGCCGGCCTGGCGATGGCGGGCCTCCGCCCGGTCGTCGTCATCTATTCGACGTTCCTGCAGCGTGCCCTCGACCAGGTGATGATGGATGTCTGCCTGCACAAGCTGCCAGTGACGTTCGTGTTGGACCGCGCTGGGATCACCGGCGATGATGGCCCTTCGCACCACGGGATCTTCGACCTGACGTTCCTGCGCGCCATGCCGGGCCTGACCGTGGCGGCGCCGAGCGATCCGCAGGAGCTGCTCGATCTGCTTCATACGGCCATCGCGCGCGACGGTGCCGGCCCCTTCGCGATCCGTTTTCCCAAGGGCGCGGCCGGCGACAGCGAGGCGCGACCCGCGCAAATCATCTCGGTCGGCGAGTGGGAGGTGTTGCGGCAGGGTAGCGCCGCGTTGCTGTTGGCGACCGGCAAGCTCGTCCCGGTTGCGATGGAGGCCGCCGCCATGCTGGACAAGGAGGGCCTGCCGCTGACGGTCGTCAACAGCCGCTTCATCAAGCCGCTCGACCCCCGACTCGAGAGTTGGGCGCGGCGCCACCCGGCGGTGCTGACGCTCGAGGACAACGTGGTGACGGGTGGCTTCGGATCGGCGGTCACCGAAGCGTTGGCGCCCCTCGGAATTCCGGTCACGGTCATGGCGGTCCCCGACACCTTCATCGAACAGGGCGGACAAGCGGAGCTGCTCAAGCAGCTCGGGCTCGACGCGCCTGGTGTCGCCTCGCGCGTGCGCCGACTCGTGGGCGAGAGCGAATCGATGCCGGAGCCGGCGACGCAACCCGGCAGTTAGACTGCGGCGCATGGCGACCTCACGCGACGTGCTCGCGGCGGGCCGCGCCTACCAGGAGCAACTGCTGGCGCTGCTGGGGAAGGACGACCCGGCCCGGGTGATGGAACTCACCGAACCGTTGCTGCGAACCGTCCTGAGCGATGCCGCCTCCGACCTGCGAAAGCGGCCGGCGCCTGCCGAATGGTCGGTGCTCGAGCTGCTCGGCCATCTGGTCGACGCCGAGACCGTCATGTCCGGGCGCTTTCGCTGGGCGGTGAGCCAGGACGAACCGCCGCTGCTCGGATACGACCAGGACCGGTGGGTTGCGCGCCTGCGCCACAACGACGATCAGCCCGACGACCTGCTGGCGGTGTTCTCAGCGCTACGTGCTGCCAACCTCCGCCTCTGGCGCCGCTCGTCAGCCGTCGATCGCGAGCGGGTGGCGATGCACGCGGAGCGAGGGCCGGAGAGCTACGACTTGATGTTCCGCATGCTCGCCGGGCACGACCGCTTCCACCTCAACCAGATGCGCGAAACGCTGCGCCAGGTGCGCGCCGCGAGTTAGGCCCGTTGAGGCTCAGCCGACCGGTATCATCGAGCTGGCCCCACGCGGGGGTGGGAGGAGGTGAGCGCGATAGGCGACGCCCTTCGCATTGCGCAAGTCGCGCCGGCCTGGTACCCGTTGCCGCCAAGAGGCTACGGAGGGACTGAGCTCGTGGTCCATCTCCTCCACACCGAGCTCCGCCGCATGGGCCACGAAGTCACGGTCTTCGGCGCGGAGGGATCGGGGGGGGATGTCACGATGCTGGCCGACGCCGCCTGGAGCCACGACCTCGGAGGACCGGCCGAGGCAGCCCGGCAGGCCACCTACCTGGCCCGGGTCTACGCCGCGATGGCCGGCCGGCGCTTCGACGTCATTCACGACCACACCGGATTCGAGGGTCTGCTGCTGGCCATTCAAAGCGGGCTGGCATCGGAAGTGGTCCACACCATTCACGGCGAGCTGACCCAACCGATGATCACGTTCTACAAGGAGGTGGCCGAGCAGGCTCGACTGTGCGCCATCAGCCTGAGCCAGGCGGCCAGCGCACCCGACATCAAGCTCGCCGGCATCGTCCACAACGCGGTCGAGCTGCCGACAGCGCCGCCCGGTGTTGCGCACGAGCGCTACCTGATCGAAGTCGCCCGCATCACCCCCGATAAGGGCCAGCACCTCGCCATCCAGGTGGCGCAGCGGGCCAGCCGCAAGCTGATCCTGGCCGGCAAAGTGGAGCGGTCCGGGGAAGGCTTGCAGTACTTCGAAGAGCAGGTGGAACCCTTCCTCAGCCCGACGGTCGAGTACTACCCCAACGTCGCCGGCGCCCAGAAAGCGCGACTCATCTCACGCGCCGCCGCCGGGATCTTTCCCTTGCAGTGGGCAGAGCCGTTCGGGCTGGCGATGGTCGAGTGCATGGTCGCCGGCACGCCGGTCCTGGCCCTGCGCAGCGGCTCCACCCCCGAGCTGATCGAGGAGGGCGTCACCGGCTTCCTGGCGGAGGACGTCGACGACCTGGTGGAGGGTGCCAACCGCCTCGAGGAGATCGACCGGGTTCGCTGCGCCACCGTCGCGCGTGAGCGGTTCAGCCCCCATCATATGGCGGAGCGGTACGTTGCGGTCTACCGGCGGGGCTCGGTCGAGGTCGAGGTTTTCGCGTCGCCCAACGGACAGGAGATCGCTGCGCTCAGCCGCCGGCGAGCTGCGTCGACGCCTTAGCGACGCGGTCGATGATCGCCTTCCCCTCGCCCGTGGTCTCGTCCAGCCAGCGGGGTTGGGCGTAGTTGTCGATCACCAGCGGGCGGTAATCGACGCGAACCAGCCGCGTGCCGTAAAAGGTGTAGCGGCCGACCATCCCCTCGCGCGTTTCCTGCGACCACATCTGGTCGAAGATGAAGTTGCCGTGCGCGTAAGTGATGAGGTGGCCGTTGTAGATCTCGACCGGCTGCACCCAGTGTGGGTGATTGCCGATGACGAGGTCGGCACCGTCGTCAATCGCGAGGTGGCCGATCTCTCGCGGGCTGTCGGGGGCGATGCCGGGTCCGGCAACCGGGAGCAATTCGTACTCCTTGCCCCAGTGGAAGCTCACCACGACGACGTCGGCCTTCGGACGGACAAGGTCGATCTCTCGCTTCAGCTCGGCCCGGTCGATATGGGTGCCGACCCCATTGAATCCAAGAAAGGCGAACTTGACGCCGCGGATGTCGCGGATCTCGTAGAGGCCTAGCCCGGACATGCCAATGCCGTGTTGGGACAGGAGGATCTGCGTCTCGTTGGTGCCCGCCGGGCCGAAATTCGTCAGGTGATTGTTGGCGAGGTTCGCCACGTTGACACCGGCGTAATCGAGGCCGGCGATCGCCCGGGCGTCGCCGCAGAACTTGAAGCCGCCGTGAATGATCGGGCAGCTCTTGATGAGCGGCGACTCGAGGTTGATATACAGCAGGTCGCCGGTCTTCAAGTAGTCGGCAGTCTGCCGCCACGGATAGGCCCAGTCCTTTTTGAGAACGGTCTGGTAGTTGACCTCGCGCGCCGGGATCACGTCACCGGTCGCGATGATCACACGCAGCTGCGACTGGTCATACTGCGCCAGGTCGGGCTTGCTGTCGCCAAAGATACTCGTGAGGCTGAGCTCGGGCGGGGTCGGGGTTGGTGTCGGCGTTGGCTTTGGCGTTGGGCTGGCGGCGCGGGCCGCCACCGGAGATGCCCCCGTGGGTCCGCTCAGTGGCGCGGAGCACGCCGCCGAGAGGGCCAGCAGCAGCAGCGGGACCAGGGCACGGCGCTTCAAGCGCCGGTAGCATACACCGACTGCGGATAACCCACCAGCCAGCGCCGCTGGCCGATTTTCCCCCTAGTTGCCGTTGCCGTGCGATGCGTCGGGCTTGCCCGACTGGCCCTTCGACGCGGCCGAGCCGGCCTGCGTCGAGTTTTTCGAGTTGGCGTCGCCGGTCTGGGAGAGCTCGCGGTTGAGTTCGGCCTCGGTCGCCGCGACCAGTTTGTCCATCGCGGCGATCGCGCTTTGGGCGTCGGGCCGGGTGGTTGCCAGCGCCGCCCTCTCGGTCTGCGTGAGGCCCAGCTCCTGGTCGGAGATGAACTGGTTGAAGGCGGGGTGCGCGCTGCCTTTCAGTTGCGAAGCCTGCTGGCGCAGGTGGGCGAGAGCCACGCGATCACGCTGGTAGGCGCCCCGGATGGCGGCGGCCGGGTCGATGGCGCTGGTGGCCGTCTCGCTGAGACGGCTGGCTGCCGTTTGGATGGCGGTGGGGAGCGAGCTCGCGGCCGGGAGCGCGATTGGTGACAGGGGGCGCTGCGCTGCCGATGCCGCATGGGCAACGACGCCGCTGGTCAGGGCAAGAGCGATCACGATCCCGAGCAGACGGTTCGTCATGCTGAACACTCCAATCGCCTCGCCATCAGCCTAGCCTCGCCTCAGCGCCGTGACATTGCGCGAAGCGTTACGTCACGGGATGCCGGTGGGTCGTCGCCAGCCAGCCATCCGCGCGCACAATCACTTCACACGGAAATACGGCGTGGCGCGTAGTCAGGTCGGCCGGTTGACCGCACGCAAACCGTCAGCCGATGCGTGGGTCCCAGGCATCGGTGCTCAAAACGATCGTGACCGGACCATCGTTGACCAGCTCCACCGCCATCTGGGCGCCGAAGGAGCCGGTCTCCACGGCGAGCCCGCTGGCGCGCAGGCGCGCGATGAAGCGTTCGAGCAGCGGCCGACTTTGCTCCGGCCGCGCGGCGTGTAAGAAGCTCGGGCGGCTCTGGCCGCGCGCGTCGGCGAAGAGGGTGAACTGCGAGACGACCAGGAAGGCCGCGTTTACTTGTGTGGCGCTGAGGTTGAACTTGCCGGCCTCGTCGCTGAAGACCCGCAGTTTGATGAGCTTGTCGGCGAGATAATCCGCATCGCGGTCCTGGTCTGTGTCCGCCACACCGACCAGCAAGCA
>VBFX01000260.1 GCA_005889395.1 Chloroflexota bacterium | reverse complement strand
GGCAGGTACTGGAGCTCGGAACTGCCGATACCGGTCAGGAACCTCAAGGCGATCGGCAGAGCGAAGAAGGCAAAGCCCATGCCCATCGCGAAGAGTGCGATCGCCGAGCCAACGAAGCCGACCGCGAAGCGCCGCTCGTTGCGACGCAGGCCCGGGGCAACGAAGGTCCAGACCTGCCAGATGATGATCGGACTGCTGAGGACGAACCCGGTGAAGATTCCGATCTTGAAGAAGAGCAGGAAGCCATCGACCGGGCCACCGTAAATCAGCCTCTGGTTGCCGATCACTTTGTGCACGGGTCCCAGCAGGATGCCCAACACCGGCTGGGAGACCGCGAACCCGATCAAGGTGGCGACCGCCCACGCGATCAGCGAGATGATGAGGACGCGCCGCAGTTCCTCGAGGTGCTCGATGACCGTCATCCGCCGCTCCTCGTCCGCCGGAACGATGCTGGGCTTGGCCATGGCTGCCCTATCGGCGCCGGACCGGAATCAGGCCTTGCTGTCGGTCGGCGACTTCACGTCGGTGGCCGGTTTGACGTCCGGGGCCGGCCCGCTCGTGGCGTGCTGTTCGGTGCTGGAGTCCGGCGTCGCGCTCTTCTTGAACTCTTCCTGGATGTCGCTCGAGGTCTTGCGGAATTCACGCATGGCTTTCCCGATTGCGCCGCCAACCTCGGGGAGCTTTCCAGGTCCGTAGACGATCAGCACGATGACCAGGATAAGAACGAGGATGTACCAGTGTCCGAAAAGACCAGGCATTCAGATTGCTTCTCGCGGCCCATTATACGCCCGCTTTGTAACGGTCTCCTGATAGGCCAATGAGGCCTAGCCGGTCTCTTCCTGGACCGTCACCGTGGTCATGGTGTCGCCCTGCGCGATCTTGAGAACGACGTCCATCCCGGTCTGGACGTAGCCGAACAGGTTGTAGCTTTTGGCGAGCTTTTTGCTGTCGTCGACAGTGCAAATGAAGAACTGGCTGCCGTTGGTGTTCGCGCCGGAGTTCGCCGTCGCCACCGCGCCGGCGGTGTACTCGCCGAGCACCGGCTCATCGTTGAACTGGTAGCCAGGGCCGCCCGAACCCGTGCCCTGCGGGTCGCCCCCCTGGATGACGAAGTCGGCGACGACCCGATGGAACTTGAGGCCGTCGTAATACTGGTTGCGGGTCAGGAAGACGAAGTTGTTGACCGAGTTCGGAGCCAGCTTGGGGTCGAGGCAGAGGGTCATCGTCCCCTTGTTGGTGTTCATCGTGACGAGGTAGTGGTGCGCGGTGTTGATGGCCATGGGGGGTGGCGCGCTGAACGTGTGCTTGCCGGCGTTGCCGGCGGTGGGCGTCAGCGCCGGCCCGAAGTTCAGCGAGCCACAGGCGGCGCTCACGATCGGGCTCGGCGTTGGCGTCGGGGCGACGCCAGGGCTGCCGCCGGCATTACGTCCCACATAGACAGAGAACGCAATCATAGCGACCGCCAGGATGGCGAGCGTCGCCAGCAGCTGCGGAACCCGGCGAGGAACCTGCCTCATCCCAACTCGTCCCAGCAGGGAATATCGGCCGCGACCTGCTTGGCGTGGTAGGTCAGGATCATCTGGGCACCGGCGCGCCGGATCCCGAGCAGGATCTCCCGCAGCACCCGGCGCTCGTCGATCCAGCCGTGTAAGGCAGCCGCCTTGACCATGCTGTATTCGCCGCTCACGTTGTAGGCCGCGACGGGGACGTCAGTCGTGTCCGCGACCGCGCGAATGACATCGAGGTACGCGAGCGCCGGCTTGACCATGACGATATCGGCGCCTTCTTCGATATCCAGGCGCGCCTCGCGGACCGCCTCCCGCGCGTTGCCGGGGTCCATCTGGTAGCCACGGCGGTCACCCATGCGGGGCGCCGATCCCGCCGCTTCCCGGAACGGCCCGTAGAACGCCGAGGCGTACTTGGCGGCGTAGGCGAGGATCGCGCGGTCGGCATAGCCCTGCCGGTCGAGGGCGGAGCGGATCGCCCCGACCTGGCCGTCCATCATGCCGGAAGGGGCGATCACGTCGGCGCCGGCGGCGGCCTGCGCGACGGCGATTCGCTGGTAGAGCTCGAGCGTTGGGTCATTGGCGACCGTCTCCCCCTCGAGCACGCCGCAATGGCCGTGGTCGGTGTACTCGCACAGACAGAGGTCCGCGATCAGCAGAGCGTCCGCGCCGAATGCTTCCCGGAGGTGGCCCAGGGCACGCTGGACGATACCGTTCTCGGCCCATGCCTCCGAGCCCTGCGCATCCTTCTGCGCGGGGATGCCGAAGAGCACAAAGCTCCGCACGCCGACTTTGAGCGCGGCCTCGGCCTCGCGTGTCAGCGACTCGATCGTGTGCTGTTGATGCCCGGGCATCGCCTCGATCGGGCGAGGCTCGTCGATGGCGTCGCGCACGAATAAGGGATAGATCAGATCCTCGGGCGCGAGCCAGGTCTCCCGGGCGAGCCGGCGAAGCGCTGGCCTCGATCGCAACCGACGGGGGCGTTGCGTAGGAAAGGTCATGCTGGAATTGGAGTCCGGCTGCGCACGATGGCATCGACCAGTCCGCGCGTCGTGTACTCCTGCGCGATGATATCAACCCGCAGCCCGAGATCGCGCGCGGTCTGCGCCGTGATCGGGCCGATGCAGGCGATCTTGACCCGATCGGACGGCGGCTCCGGCATGGCACCGACAAAGTGGCGTACCGTCGACGAGCTCGTAAATGTGATCATGTCGACGCCGGGCAGGCAGGCGGCCAGCCGCGGTCGCACGTCGGCCGGCGGGACCGCCCGGTAGGTCTCGAGAATGTCGACGCGGGCCCCGCGGGCGCGAAGCTGCTCGGGCAGGACGTCACGGGCGCCGGCGGCCCGCGCCAGCAGGATGCGCGCCCCGGGTGTCATGGCGGCCGCCAGGGCCTGCGCCAGTTCTTCCGCGACGAACCGCGACGGCACGAGGGCCGGGGTCATGCCAGCCTCCTGGGCGCGCGCGGCGGTTTCGGGGCCGATGGCCGCCACCTTTATATGTACGGGAAAATCGCGATTCGCCTCACGCAGGATCTCGCCCAGCCGGTCGACACCGTTGGCGCTGGTCAGCACCAGCCAGTCATAGCGGCTGAGATCGTGGACGAGCGCCGGGTCGACCGCGATCGGTTCGATCGCGATCACCGGGCAGATGATGGCGTCCGCGCCAAGCGCCGTCAGCGCGTCTGCCAGCCCCGTGGCCTGGCGATCGGCGCGCGTCACCATGATGCGCAAGCCCACGAGCGACGCGCCTGGCCGCTCGAGGAGGTGCGCCGCCCCCTGCGCCTCCAGACGGACTGCCACATCGTTGACGACGCCGGCGTCATCCCGGCCGCGAGCAGCGGCCCGGATCACGGTACGGCCGCGCGGGTCCAGCACGACGGCCTGCAGCGTCAGGTCGCCGCCTTCGGTCTGCGCGTAGGCGCCCAGCGCGGAGAGGCACCCACCGCCGAGTCGCCGCAGCAGCGTCCGCTCTGCCTCGACCGCCCGCCGCGTCGGCGCGTCGTCGACGGCTGCCGCCAGCCGACGGGCCTCGCTGTCGTCGAGGGTCTGCAACACCAGAGCCCCCTGGCCGGGAGCGGGCAGCATGACGTCGAACGGCAGCAGCTCGTGCGCTTCGCCAAGGCGGCCGAGGCGTTCCAGACCGGCGACGGCAAGGATGAGCCCGTCGACCATGCCCTCGGCGAGGCGGCGCAGCCGGGTGTCGACGTTGCCACGAATCTCGACCGCCCGCAGATCCGGCCGAACGGCGGCGATCTGCGCGGCTCGACGCGGACTCCCGGTACCGATTCGCGACCCGGGCGCAAGCTCGGAGAGGGTCGCGGGCACGCGGGCGATCAACGCGTCGCGCGCGTCCGCGCGGGGGAGAAACGCGGCGAGCGCCAGGCCCGGGGTTCCCAGCGTGGGAAGGTCCTTCGCTGAATGGACCGCCAACTCGGCCCGACCATCGATGAGCGCCTGCTCCAGCTCCTTGACGAACACACCCTCGCGAGGCGAATCACTGAGCCGTATCGACGGGTGACGATCGCCGTGCGTGGTCAGCGGCGCCAGCACGAACTCGTGCTCAGGGTTGAGACGAGCCAGAGCATCCGCGGCGAGCTGAGCCTGGATCATCGCCAGCGCGCTGCCCCGGGTCGCCAGTCGAAATCTCACCGAGGGCCAAGCTAGCACACGACCTTGAATCCAAGCTTTAGTCTTGCGTCCCGTGGACGAAACGACGGTCGACTTGAGCTGGGAACACGAGGCGGAGAACTGGGTGCGTTGGGTACGCAGACCTGGCCACGATTCCTACTGGTATTACCGAGATGCATTCTTTGATGAGATCGTGCCGCCTCCGGGACGCCAAACCCTGGAGATCGGTTGCGGCGAAGGCCGCGTGGCTCGAGACCTGGCCGCCCGCAAGCACCGCGTGATCGGGATCGACAGTTCACCCACGCTCATTCGCTACGCACGGGAGGCCGACCCAGGCGGCCGCTATGAATTGGCTGACGCCGCCGCCCTGCCGTTCACGGCAGCCAGCTTCGATCTCGTGGTGGCCTACAACTCGCTGATGGACATCGCCGACATGCCGGGAGCCGTTCGCGAGGCCGCCCGCGTACTGGAGCCGGCCGGACGCTTCTGCATCAGCGTCACGCATCCGCTGAACGATGCCGGCGTGTTCGAGTCCAGCGAGCCGGACGCCGCGTTCGTCATCCGCGGCTCGTACTTTGGCCGCCGTCCGTTCGAAGGCCACTTGGAGCGCGATGGCTTGCGAATGACCTTCCGCGGGTGGATGTATGCCCTGGAGGATTACGCGCGCGCGCTCGAGGCCGCCGGTTTTGTCGTCGAACGCGTGCGCGAGCCCGCCGCGACCGATGCGGCGGTTGACAAGCAGCCCGGATATCGCCGCTGGCAACGACTGCCGCTCTTCTTGCAGCTCCGGGCCGTGAAGCGTTAGCTGCGGCGTCCGACCACGTAGTAGGTCAGCGCTTCGAAGGCGTCACGGTAGGGCGAGGGCGGGAACGCCTGCAACTCGGCACGGGCCTTGTCCCCAAAGGCCTTCGCATAGTCGTACGACTCGTCGATGCCGTGGGAATCCCGCACGATGCGAACGACCTCGGCATAATCCGCATCCTGCA
The DNA here is from genome assembly GCA_005889395.1 of Chloroflexota bacterium. Lineage (GTDB taxonomy): Bacteria > Chloroflexota > Dormibacteria > CF-121 > CF-121 > CF-13. The sequence goes on along the minus strand of VBFX01000260.1, from coordinate 5,740 downwards.
GGGTCGCCTTTTCCAGGATCGCCTCGAGCCGGCCGTCGACGCCGGGATCATGGCGGGCGAGCATCAACGGTAACGTCACAGTCCCCTGCTTCAGGTCGTTGCCAACGGGCTTGCCGACTTCTTCTTCCGTGGCGAGGTAATCCAACACGTCGTCGGCAATCTGGAACGACATACCCAACTGGTGACCGAAGCGCCGCATCGCCTCGACCTGGCCATCGTCGAGGCCACCGAGGACGGCACCGCAGAACGTCGAGGCAGCGAGCAGCACTGCCGTCTTCCGTTCGATCTTCGCGTAATACTCGTCCAGCGACTGGTCGTAGCGGCGCTGACTGGTCAGCTGCAACATCTCGCCGAAGCAAATCGTCATCACCGTTTGCGAGAGCAACGCGTCGATGCTGGGATTGCCGATCTGCGACATCAGGTTGGCGCCCTTGGCGAAGTAGTAGTCACCGATGATGATCGCCGGGTTAGGGCCAAGCGTTTCGTGGATCGTGCGCAGGCCCCGGCGGGTGGGGGCGCCGTCGATCAGGTCGTCGTGGATCAGGGTGGCGTTGTGAATGAACTCGATCGCCATCGCCGCCCGGACCACGTCGTCCAGACCGTTGGGATGGCCGAGACGAGCAGCCAGAAAAACCAGCGCCGGCCGGAGCCGCTTACCACCGGCCTCGAGAATCTGCTCCATCGCCTCGGCAACCGGGCCGAGATGTCATGGTCGCGCTCACGCGGCCCCCTCCCGGCCGCTGATGGCTTCGACGAGCTCGAGCCGGACGGTGGTGATCGGCGGGAGGTCCTGCCCGAACAGGATCCGCGCGACGTCGGTGAAGCGGTCCGGCGAGCCGGTGACGTAAATCTGATGGTTGGCGGTCTGCGCCTCCGCCGACTCGAGTCCGTTCTTAGCCAGCACCCGCTTGACGCGGGCGGCGGTCGTGTCCGCCGAATCGACGATCGTCATCGTGTCACCAGTGATTTTCTTGATCACCGGAGTCAGGAGCGGATAGTGCGTGCAACCCAGGATCAAGGTATCGGCGTGGTAGTCGATGATGTCCCGCAGCGCCTCGCGCAGCACGGTCTCGGTCTCCGGAGCATCGGACTTGCCGGCTTCGACGAGGTCGACGAGCTGCGGGGCGGCTTTCGGCAGCACGCCGATGGTCGGATTCGCCTCGCGGATCGCATGCAGGTATTCCTGGCTCTGCATGGTGCCCTCCGTCGAGATCACGCCCACGCGCTTGTTCTTCGTGGCGGCAACCGCCGCCTCCGCGCCCGGCGTGATTACGCCGATGATCGGGATGTCGAAGAGTTCGCGGGCGGTGTTGAGCGCCGCGGCGGTGGCCGTGTTACACGCGATGACGACCAGCTTGACGTCGAGCTTCTCGAGAAACCGAATGATGTTCAGGGCGAACGTCCGCACCTGCGCCTGGTAGCGGGGTCCGTAGGGAAAATGGCCGAGATCCGCGAAGTAAATCGTGGATTCATGGGGAAGTTGCCGCTGCAACTCGCGCAGGACCGTGAGGCCGCCGACGCCTGAGTCGAAGACGCCGATGGGCCGCGGGTCACTCATGTGCGCCACCCCATCTTAACAATCGCTAATGCAATTGGACCGCAAGTAGATCGCGATGGCAATCGGGCCTTGAATTGATCCCGCAGCCACGGCACCCGCAAGTGACGGCCTCCACTCCGGTTGTACCGGCGATGAAGCCCCACGTCCGGCGCGGTCGTGCCGCCAAAGAGAAGCGAATCCAACGCGCGAGAGCCCGGCAGGCCACCATAAAGACGCAGGCCGCGTAGCGCTCGCTTTCTGGATAACGCCCCAGGAACGCTGGGCCCTTCGGGCGCGGTTCTTGTGCGCTTCGTTACGAGCATCCAATCGCGATTGGCACGCGGGGTCCAATCGTCGTTACATCGCGGGTCGTCCGACCGAAGCGGACCCGGCTTTTTCCGCCCATGGGCGGGTGAGGAATACCCGTACGGCGCGCTCGGCCACCTTGGATCACCGCCGTCGTTTGTTTGGGCCAGAGACGCCCCTCAAGATGGGCGGCGCTTGTCCGGTCCGTCCATTTGAGGTCCCCATCAGTGAGATTCCCCGGCCCAACACTCAACCTGCGTGCAGCGGCACTGGCCGGCGGCATCGCGGTCGCATGCGCCCTGGGTCACCAGGTCGGCGCGGCGGCCGACAGCTCGATGAGCATCGCCGTGATGGGCCAGCAGGATGCCGCCTGGGCGGGCGCGCCGCTCGGCACGTCAGCAACCGAATCCATCGGATCGGCGGGTTGTGCCATCACCGCGGTGACGATGATGCTTCGCTATTACGGCATGGACACCGACCCGGGAGCCTTCAACGCCTGGCTGTCGGCCAACGGCGGCTATGCCTACGATGACCAGCTCATCTGGGACGCCGTCACCCGTTACTCCGGAGGTCGCGTGGGCTTCTCCGGGTGGCTGGGCCCCGACCTGGGCGCGATCCAGGCCGAGCTCGATGCCGGACGGCCGGTGGTGGCGGAGGTCCGCCTCGGCGCCAACCAGCACTTCGTCTTGCTGACCGGCTATGCGACCGAGGGTGGCATCCTGATCAACGATCCCTGGTTCGCCGACAGCGTGCGATTCATCGATCGATACGGCGATCCCGCCGCCGGCATCGTCTCGATTCGCACCTTCATGCCGGCCGACCCGGGCGGCGCGCGCGGCCACGGCCGGCTGAGCTGGCTCGCCAATGCCGTAGCTGCCGTACATCTATCGCAATAACGAGCGCGTCCAAAGGCAACGGCACGGTCGTCCGGTACTGCGAGTACTTCTTTCTCAAGGCGATGATCGCCCGTCGCTGCTCGGTGCCGGCGTCGACGATGCGCGCCGTCCCGCGAAGTAGTACGTACCAGAGCCGCCGCCACTCCTCGACATAATGGTCGACCAGTAGGGCCGCGTTGGGGTTGGCGCGCACGTTCTTGACACGGCGCAGTTGAGCCGGATCGACTGACTTGGGTTTGCCGTCGATGGCCTGATAGACCGTTTCTCCCAGGAGAACGAAACACACCGGAACGACGGACGGGATGCGTCCCTCCGAGGTCGCGAAATGCCCGACGCGCACCCGCGCGATGCGCCGCCGAAGCCCAGCATCGATCACGGCGATGTCAAGATTAGCCGTGCCCATTTTTCTGCGTGAGACGGACGTGAAAGAACTCCTGACGATGGACGTGACCCTCGCGGCGCTCGAGGCCGCTTTTCGCGAATGGGCAGCGGGACGTGCCAGCAACCAACCGCGGCGTCGGGTTGCGGCTGGCGCCGTCCTCGCCACGATGTCGGCGGCCCTCCCCTCGAAAGGCCTGATGGGCTTCAAGGCGTATACGCACGGCAAGTCTGGCGCACGGTTCTGGTTGTGCCTCTTCGACGCGGCCGACGGACGGCCGCGCGCCGTGATCGAGGCCGACTGGCTGGGCCGGATGCGAACCGGCGCGACATCCGGGCTGGCCACGAAGTACCTGGCGCCCGCGCAGGCATCGGTCCTCACCATCATCGGCGCCGGGACGCAGTCGCTGACTCAGGTGCTCGCCGTCGCCGCGGTGCGACCGCTGCGCGAGGTGCGGGTCTTCAGCCGGACCTCCGCGCACCGCGACGCGCTCGTCACGGAGCTCCGGAATGTGCTGCCGGGCACGATCGCGATCCAGCCTGCCGGCAGCCTCCGGGAGGCCGTCGACGGCGCTGGGATCCTCACCACTGTCACCCCGGCGGCGCAACCCATTTTCCCCGGGGAGTGGCTCCAGGCGGGCCAGCATCTGAACGTATGCGGCTCGAACTATCCGGATCGGCGGGAGATCGATAGCCGGGTCGTATCCCGAGCCGACCTCCTGGTCGCCGATGATGTCGAGGCTGCCCGCCTCGAGGCCGGTGACCTGCTACTCGCGGAGCGCGAGGGGCAATTGAATTGGGGCCGAGTCCATTCACTGCGCGACGTCGTCGCCGGATCGGCCGGCGGACGCCAGGCTTCCGACGTGAGTCTGTTCAAGTCAGTCGGACTCGCGATCGAGGATGTGGCCGCCGGCGCCGCGGTGCTCGAACTCGCCCGGGAGCGGGGCGCCGGGCAGCAGCTGCCCGACTAGCATTTGACTTTTACTTACATCTGCGTTATATCATTTATTGCCGCGATGACTGTCAATGCCTGGGTGACGGCACGATCCGTCGAGTTGGGCGCAGCGCTGTGCACGGCCGCGATCCTGATCGGCGGACTCGCGATCGGCGTGCCTTTCCTGCTCGAGCGCATCCCGGAGGTCTTTCTCTACAGCTTCTGCTGCGTCACCGCGGTACTCTTACGCGCCGCGATCGACCTGGCGGTGCGCGCGAGCGTGCTCGCGGTGCGCCGCATGCGGCCCGCGCCGGCGCCGGCAGCGGTCCGCCTTGAACCCGGGAACGCCTGACCCGTGGGCGGTTCGATCCTGATATCGACGCTATAACGAAACCAGTTGGGGAATGATAAGATGGACACCCGGGTCAGCCGCGGGCGCGTGCCCGCCATCAAGGAGGAAACGATGGGGTATTTGCGAGGCGTCGTGCATGGAGCGATCATTGGCGGGGCGGTGGCGTTGCTCTACGCGCCCAAGGCGGGACGGCAGATGCGCGAGGAGCTTTCGGAGCGCCTCGATCAGGTGCGCGGCCAGATGCAGCCCGTGTTGGACCAGGCCCAGGGTGTCGTGGATTCAGCGCGGCCCCAGGTCGAGCGCGGCATTTCCAAGGCCCAGCGGATCACCCGCATGGGCAGTGGCAGCAGTACGGCCGGTCCCGCGGCTAATTAGAATCATCTCGTGACGCGCAACGGAGAGGGGATCGTCGTCGCGGGGGGCGTGCGCACCGCCATCGGCAAATTTGCGGGTGCCTTCAAGGACACGCCTTCGTCGGATCTGGGCGCGAACGCGATCCGCGCTGCCGTTCAGCGCGCGGGCATCGCGCCGGAGGTCGTCGACGAAGTCATCCTGGGCTGCGTCGGTCAGGTAGGCGAGGATGCCTTCAACGACCGGCTTGCCACGCTGAAGGCCGGTCTGCCGGAGAAGACGACGGCTTTCAACGTGAATCGTCTTTGCGGCTCGGGGCTGCAGGCGATCAACAGCGCCGTCCAGGAGCTGCGCACCGGTGAGGCCCAGGTCGTCGTGGCGGGCGGCAACGAGAACATGTCGATCCAGCCGTACCTGCTCCCGCGTTCGCAGGTGGGGTGGCGCCTTGGCGAAGCGACCCTCATCGACGGCACGATGTCGCTGGTGACCGACCCCTTCGGTCGCTACCAGATGGGCTCGACAGCCGAGAAAGTCGCCGATCGTTACGGCGTCTCGCGCGAGGCCCAGGACAAATTCGCGGCTGAAAGCCAGCGTCGGGCGGCCGCGGCCATCGCCGAGGGTCGGTTCGACGACCAGATCGTGCCGGTCGCGATTCCGCAGAAAAAAGGCGAGCCCGTGATCGCCACGGTCGATGAGCATCCGCGGCCCGGCACGACGATGGAATCCCTCGGGCGCCTCAAGCCGGCCTTTCGCGAGGGTGGGAGCGTGACCGCCGGTAACTCATCGGGCATCAACGACGCTGGCGCGGCCATCGTCGTCATGAGCCGGGGAAAGGCCGGCGAGTTGGGCGTGACGCCACAGCTCGAATGGGTCGCCGACGCCGTCGCGGGCATCGCCCCGGAGATCATGGGTGTGGCCCCCATCTTCGCGGTGCAGAACTTGCTCAAGAAGGTCGGGATGACGATCAACGACATCGATCTCATGGA
>VBFX01000259.1 GCA_005889395.1 Chloroflexota bacterium | reverse complement strand
GCTGGTGGAGCAGGGGCGTCACGCCGACCTGCTCGAGCGGGGAGGACTCTATGCGCGACTGTATCAGCGGCAGTTCGAGCCTGCCGACGAGTTGGCAACGACCGCCTGACAAGGGAAGGAGATAGCAACCATGGCCACGACGCAAGTCTGTACGCACCTCGAGCTGATTCGGAATCCCCGGCCCCACACGAAGGGGTGCGAGGAGTGTCTGAAGATGGGCGATACCTGGGTGCACCTGCGGTTATGCGAGGTCTGCGGTCACGTCGGGTGTTGCGATTCGTCGAAGAACAAGCACGCCACCAAACACTACAGGGCCACCAGCCATCCGATCGTCAAGTCGCTCGAGCCGGGCGAGAACTGGATGTACTGCTACATCGACGACGTCATGTTCGAGGTCGACTAAGCCGGGCGCCGGCCGATCAGCATTCCCCGGTCGCCGCGAACGTCGAGCGCCGCCGACTGGAATCCGGCCTCCTCGAGCAGACGGAGGATACCTTGCACCGGCAGGGGCCGATCGCCGTTTCCCTGGAGCCATTCCGGGACGGCCAGGCGATCGATGATGAAGAACCATCCGCCCGGTGCCAGGTGATCGAAGGTCCACCGAACCGCGGCGCGGTACGGCGCCTCTTCCAGATGATGTAACGACTGCACAGCGATCGCCGCGGAGCACCCGGCGGGCGCGTCGACACGATCCAGCGCCGTCAGGTCGCCTTCGGCCAGCCTGACTCGGTCGCCGTACTGCTCAAGCCGATCTTTTGCGATGCCGAGCATCGCCGTCGACGAGTCGAGGCCGAAGACTCGTGCCTGCGGCTTCTGGTCCAGCAGCATCCTTGCGACGAGGCCCGATCCCGTGCCGAGGTCGAGGATCCAGCCGCTCTCGACCTGCTCGAGGATGGCCAGTAACAGCGACAGGTGCTCGGCCCGAGCCGGGTTTCCGCTCAGGTGCCGGGCGTCCCACGCCTCAGCGAACGCCGGATCCTGCCAGTTGTGGGCCACCGCTCAGGCGGCCAGCGTCCCCTCGGACTCCGGCGTCTTGATCTCGATCACCTCGCCGAAGCGATGGACGGTTTCAATCGCGTCGTAGAGGGGGACCGCCCGCTCCGCTGGAATCAGCTCGGTAATCTTGAGGTAGTAGCTGCGGCCTTCGGGCCAAACGAGGGTCGGTACGCCAAACACGCCGCGCCGCACCGCCTCCGCGTGCTCGCCCGCCAGGGTCGAGAAATCGGTCGCTTTGAGGTCTCGCTCCCAGCGCGCGACATCCAGGCCCGCCCGCTCGGCCGCGACGCGGTGAGTCGCGGCTTGATCAACCCCAGACCGGCGGCTTTGCATGCCCCTCGTGCGCCGCGTGGTTCTGGCTCAGCGAGAAGAACCGAAACTGCGGCCGGATCCGGCCGGCTTTCTCCACCTCGGCCAGCCACATGGCACCCCGGTAGGCCCAGGGGCAGAGGAAGTCGATGTAGATGGTCGGCTCGCTGACGGTCATCCTGTGGTCGAGTGTACCGGGGTCGCCGCGGCGAGCTGCGGTATGACTTCGGATTCAAAGCGGTGCAGCGGTCCATGGTCGTAGGCGACGCCGGGGATATAGATGATGAAGTAGTCGATCCCGGCGTCGATCAACGTCTCGAGGTGCGCCACCACCCCCTCCGGGTCGGCGATCAGCGTCCCCTCGCGGAAGGATTCGTAGCCGCGCGCTTTGGCTCTCGCCCGCTCCGGGTCCTCGCCCTTGCCGATGACCAGGACTTCCACCTCGGCGGATTTGATGATGTCGTTGTAGTTGCGGCCGGCGGCGTCGCAGTGTTCCCGCAGCACGCCGAGCTTGTGCCGGATCGTGTTGGGATCCCCACCGACGTTGCAGGCATCACCGAATTGAGCGACCAGTTTGAGCGTGACACGCTCCCCGGACCCGCCGATCCAGAGCGGTGGGTGCGGCTTCTGGACGCCCTTCGGCTCGTTGATGGGCCGGTCGATCGTGTAGTACTTCCCTTTGAAGGTGGGATAGTCCTCGGTCCACATCTTATGGATGATCTCGCAGGCTTCCTCGAATCTGCCCATCCGTTCCTTCAGTTCCGGGAAGCCGTAGCCGTAGGCGCGCCATTCGTGCTCGTACCAGCCTGCGCCGATGCCGGCGTTCAGTCGACCGTGGCTGGCGACGTCAACGGTCGAGGCGATCTTGGCGTAGAGCGCGGGGTTGCGATACCCGTTGCAGCCGACCATCTGGCCGACGCGCACGCGCTTCGTGTCCCGGACCAACGTCGACGTGGTCGTCCAGCACTCGAAGGTCGCCTCGAGCGTCGGTTCCGGCACGGTGTGGAAGTGGTCATAGATCCAGATCGAGTCCCACTGGCCTTGGTCCGCGGCCTGCGCAACACGGGTCATCGCTTCATACTTCTCAATCGGGTCCTTGATCCGCGCCAGATCCATGCGCCAGCCCTGGGGGACGAAGATGCCAAATTTCACTGCCATGACTGGAGTTTAGAGGCGATGCTGGTCGAGGTGCGCTGCACGACTGATAGCGACGGCTACCGGTGCACGGTGGAGGTATCAGACGCATCCGGGAAGAGCCACCATCGGGTTCGCGTGTCCGGCAAGGACTTCCAGCGGTGGTCCCGGGGACGTTCGGCTGAGGCACTTGTTCGCGACAGCTTTGCATTCCTCATCGAGCGCGAGCCGAAGCAGTCGATCTTGAAAGAGTTCGACCTCGCGCTGATCCGTCGCTACTTCCCGGACTACGACGGTGCCTAAGGGAAAACCCCGACCTTGTAATCCGCCAGGATCTCACCCGCCGCTCGAGCGCCCTCCGATGCTCCGCCCTCCATGTATCCCTGGAAATCCTGCGAGCAGTGCTCGCCGGCGAAATGACACTTGCCGTTGGGGAACGGCTGGCGCGCTTTCTCGTAGCCGCTGAACTTGACGTACTGGCCGACTTTCCAATACGAGTACGAACCGAGCAGGAAGGGATTCGTCAGCGGCGTGTCGAGCGTCGCCCGACCGTTCCAGTGCGCGGTGATGCCGGGGAAAACCGGTTCGATGTGCTTGAGGAACGTTCGACCATAGCGCACCGCGTCCGTCGCAGTCGGCTGGCCGTTGAACGACGCCAGGGGGACGCCACCGCCGGTGTAGTCGACGAGAATCCCGGTCGCACCGTCTTGTCCGCGCGTCACATCCCAGGTGTTCTGATAGCCGGTATCCGCGTAGGTCAAGCCGGTGCTGATTCCAGCGTTTGGAACCCATGGCCCTGCCGAGTCATTCCAGTACCGCGTGTCGAACTGGAGCTGGAGCTTGGCGTTGGCGCCGTAGCCGAGTTCGGTGATGGCGGTCACCTTGCGACTGTCAAAGTTGGCTTTCCCGTAGTTCAATGTGCGCAACACCGAGAAGGGAAGGGCGAGGATCACACGATCGAACGTCACGCTCAACGGTCCGGTGGGGCTACTGAAGGACAGGTTGTAGCTTCCGTCGGCGTTCATGGCGATCGCGGTCAGCGCGGTGTTGAGCTTGATGCTGCTCGGCGGCAGGCTCGCGGCCATCGCCTTCGGCAGGCGCTCGTTGCCGCCGAGGATGTGGTACCGCTCGTCGGAGCCGCCGAAAATCCGGAAATTCCCCGGCACGGGCTGAAAGGCAAGTAGGTAGATCAGGTTGAGCGAGCTCTGTACGCTCGAGACGTTGCCGTACTCGATGTTGTACGCGACATCGAGCAGCTGACCCATCGGGCTCGTGTGCCCGCCGGGCACGCGCGATTCGATCCATTCATACACGCTCATCTGGTCGAGCGCGACTCCGGCGTCGGTGTGGATCTTGTAGGTCGTGGGATAGCCGGCCGCGCTCATGTCCTTGTGAACCGCGCTGTACACCGGCTTGAAGTCCGTGATGGCCTGGGAACGAGGGTAGTACTGGCCAAGAAAGTAGTAGGTTTCCGAAGACTGGTTCGGCTCGGCGGCGAGCAAGTCGACGGTCGGGAGATTGAAGCGATTGGCCAGCTTGAGGATCGTCTTGTGCCCGCTGTCGATCAGCTCGCCACAGTGCTCGCTCGTCTGATGGTTCTCCCAGGTGGTGATGTCGGAGTGCATCCGGCCGCCGACACGGCTGGATGCCTCATACACCATCGATGCGATGCCGGCATCCTGCAAGGTGAGCGCCGCGTTCAAGCCGGCGATGCCGCCGCCGATGATGGCGATCCGCGGTGGTGTGGCGGCGAACGCCGCGATGGGGCCGGTGACGGCGGCGGCACCCACCGCAGCTCCGCCGACCTTGATGAACTCGCGCCGGCTCACGCGCCGATCGAACTGGGCCGCGAGTCGCTGGACCTCCGTCAGCAGTGGCGTGCGCGCCATCCCCTCTCCCTCCATGCCGCCGATCGGTAAAGCCGACGGCCTGTGTCGGTAAAGTTTAGACCTCCTCCGCGGCGGCTACCGCCTCGACCCGTCCGGCGGCGCCGCCGCCGGTCAGTCGTGACGCGATCACCACCGGAACGATCGTGATCAGGATCACGACGAAGACCACGACGTTGACCTCAGGGAGCCGTTGGCCAAGCCGGATGGCCCCGAAGATCCACAGCGGCAAGGTATTCTGCGCCCCCGCGGTGAAGGTGGTGACGATGACCTCGTCGAAAGAGAGGGCGAAGGCGAGCAAGGCGCCGGCCACCAGGGCGGTCGAGATCAAGGGAAACGTCACGTCACGAAACGTCTGCCAACCGCTAGCGCCGAGATCCATGGCCGCCTCCATCAACGAGGACGAGGTTCGCCGCAGCCGGGCGAGGACGTTGTTGTAGACGATGACGATGCAAAAGGTGGCGTGTCCGATGACGATCGTCCACAGCGAGAAGGTGACCTGGTTGAAGGCAAAGAATGAGTTGAGCGACATCCCCGTGATGATGCCCGGCAGGGCAAGGGGCAGTACGAGTGCGAAAGAGATGACTTCGCGTCCGAAAAACTGAAAGCGATGGATGGCGAAGGCGGCCATCGACCCCAGCACGAGGGCGAGGGCCGTCGCCATCAGACCCGCCTCGACCGAGAGCAGCAAGGCTCGGCGGACCTCGGGATCCTGCCAGGTCTGGCCGAACCATCGCAGCGTGACACCAGGAATCGGCCAGCTCTGAATCGTTGAGACATTGAAGGCATAGACGATCACCAGCCCGATCGGGATGAAGAGGAAGAGCAGGATCCCCACCGCCCACACCCTGAGCGCGACCCGCGTCCAGCGACCTTCCATCGCTACATCGCCTCGAAGGCGCCCAGGCGACGAGCGCCCAGCAGGTAAAGGGCCATCACGGCGACCGGGACAATCGCAAGCGCGGCCGCGAACGGAATGTTGTGCGCGATGCCGACATTGCTGTACACGACATTGCCGATGAAGCTTGATCCGGCCCCACCGACCAACAAGGGCGTCACGTAATCGCCGAGCGTGAGCGAAAAGGTGAAGATGCTGCCGGCCACGATCCCGGGAAGGGCAAGCGGCAGGATGACATCCCAGGTGGCCCGGCCCTGGCGGGCCCCAAGGTCAGCGGCCGCCTCCAGGTACGACGGTGGGATCCGCTCGAGAGCCGCGTACGTCGGGATGATCATGAACGGCAGCCAGATGTAGGAAAAGACGATCCACATGGCCCAGTTGGTGTAGCCCAAGTTCGCCGACGGGAGATGCACGAGCAGCAGGCTCCAATTGAGAACACCGTCGTGGTTGAGGATCAGGATCCAGGCGTAGACCCGGGCGAGGTAGCTGGCCCACAGTGGCAGCAGCACGGCGGCAAACAGCGCCGTCTGGACGCGCCGCGATGCGACCCGTGCCATGTAGTAGGCAAAGGGAAAGGCGAGCACGGCATCGGTGACGGTCACCGCCGCCGCCAGGCCGATGGTCCGCAGGATGATCAACCGGTAGGTGCCGTCGGTCACCAGGGTGCGGAAGTTGTCGAGATTCCAGACCCGCTCGATGGCGGTCGTAAAGGGGTTGATCTGCCAGAAGGCCGTGATCAGGAGCAGCACGAGCGACGCCAGGTAGATCACGACGAACCAGGCCAACCCCGGTCCGAGGAGGAGCGCGGCTCGCATCCAGGGACGCCGCCAGAGCAGCGCCTGGATGCGGCCGACGCGCCCTCCCTTGCGTCCGCGGGCGAGCGCGCCGACCGTCATCCGTTTCTCAGATCGCCGCCATTAACCAGTGATCGACGTCCAGGCCATTTGCCACTTCGAGTAGGGCATGCAGTCGGACTTGCCGTTGCCGCAGTCGCCGAGCGGAGTCTTCCAGAACTTGATCGTGTTGAAGTACGACGCGGGGGCATCCGCGTGGTATTGCGCGCACGATCCGGCCTGCAACGTGTCCATCTCGGAGCAGGCCTTGGTGTTGACGGGGGTCTCGCCGAAGAAGATCGCCTGCTGAGCCTGTACGTGGGGCGTGCTGATCCACTTGTACCAGAGGTACGCGCAGTTGGGGTGAGGAGCCTTCGTTCCCAGCATCCAAGTGTCCGCCCAGCCGGTGGCCCCTTCCGATGGGATGGTGTCGGCGACCGGCACGTTGGCGCCTTGCAGGGTGTTCGTCTGGTAGGGCCAGGCGGCCCCGATCACCACGTCATGGTTCGTGAACAGCGAGATTTCCTGCGAGGCGAGGTCCCAGTATTTCTTGATCAGTGGACGCTGCTGCTTGAGCAGGTTGACTGCCGCGTCGAACTGCGATTGGTTCAACTCATAGGGATCGGTAATGCCAAGGCTGGACTGCGTCTTCATCAGGTAGAGCGCGGCGTCGGCGATCTGGATCGGGTTGTTCGGCACCGTCACCTGCCCTTTGTACTTGCTGTCGTAGAGCGTCTTCCAGCTGGTGGGAGCCGAGGGGAACTGGGTCTTGCTGTAGAGGAGAACGTTCGGTCCCCATTGCAAGGAGACGCCGTAGTGGATGCCGTTGATGGTGTTGAACGACGGCCCCTTGAACTGCGATCCGAAATTCTTCCAGTCGGGGACGAGGTCGACGTTGACCGGCTTGACATCGCCTCCGTAGATCAGCCGAAGGTCGGCATCACCCGAGGCCGACACCATGTCGTACTGCCCGCCGCCACCATTCGCCATCAGCGTCACCATCTCGTCGGACGAGCCGGCGTACTTGGCGTTCACCTGGCAACCTGTTTGCTGTTGGAAGGGCTGAACCCAATCCTTCTCGGTATACCCCTCCCAGGCGATCAGGTTCAACTGTCCCTCGCCCGCACCGATCGATGTCGGCGGTTTCATGCTCGCGGTTGGTGGCTGCGATTGCGCAGGGCCGCCACTGGACGTCGACGTGCCACCGCACGCCGCTAACAGAAGGACCAGCGATAGTCCCAGCACCGCGCCTCGTGCTT